>CAXTTR010000137.1:0-7904 GCA_964247215.1 uncultured Sphingomonadaceae bacterium | reverse complement strand
CGTTTGGCTCGGTCGCCTTTCACTTTTGACAAAGCGAAGCTGGCTGATCCGCGCCTCCCAGCCCTCAAATGCGCGCTTGCAACAGTCGCCAAGATTTTCATCATCAGGAAGTTTTGGTGCGCTTTCTGATTGCAATTTTACTCAGGCTCGCATTGCTCCAACGCGGTCGACCTGCGAGAGAGCGGGCAGCGGACTGGAAGACCATTCGTTGTCGCTAGTTAGCCCGCGATTGTACCGTCGGCGCGGAGGATGTCGTTGAATAAAATCGTTATGGTCACCGGCGCGACGCGCGGTCTCGGCCGCGGTATCGCCAGGGGTTTTGCCCAGCGCGGCGCGACGGTCGCGATCACCGGGAGGGACGTCGCCGCTTTGGCGGACGTTGCCGCCGAGATCGAACACGCCGGTGGACAGGCAATTCCGATCCGGTGCGACCACCGCGACGATGCCGCCGTTGCCGCCGCTTTTACAGCATTGTCGAAGCAAACCGCTGGCCGACTCGACATATTGGTCAACAATGCCGCTGCGGTTTATCCCGATCAGCTGATGGCACCAGGACCTTTTTGGGAGAAGTCGCTCAAGCTGGCCGAAATGATCGATGTCGGCCTGCGGTCCAGTTACGTCGCCTCGTATCACGCCGCCCCGTTAATGGTGCGGGCTGGCCGCGGATTGATCGCCAGCATCTCGTTTTACGGGGCGCGATCCTATTTCCACGGGCCTGCCTACGGTGCCGCGAAGGCCGGCACCGACAAGATGACGGCGGACATGGCGGTCGATTTTTCTGCAACCGGGGTGACGCCGATCTCCTTCTGGCCCGGTTTCATCCTGACCGACGCCGTGCGCGCGCTGCGGGCCGAAGCGTTACCCGACGAGCTACGCCAGACGCTGCCGCTGTGGGAAACGCCCGAATTCTCGGCATTCGTCCTCGATGCGTTGAGCGACGATCCGGAGATCAGGCAGTTCGCCGGGAAAGCCGTGATCGGTGCGGAATTGGCCGAGCGCTACGGGATCCGGGACACCGACGGCAAGCAGCCGATTTCCTACCGGGCATCGATGGGTGCTCCGCTCGACTTCCAGGGCACGCCCCCGACGGCCTGTTGAAGCCAGCGCGCGACTTTGCGGGGACGGGTCGTTACCCGCCGAAGTGGTAGCGCAGTTCAAGCCCGAAGGTCCGCGGCGTACCATAAAAGGCGCTCGTTGCGCCGAGCACGGCCGAACTGACGTTGCCCGAGGTCAGGTACTGTTTGTCGAACAGGTTGCGCGTGAACAGGCTGGCGTCGAAACCGCTGCCGCCGATATCGTTGAAATCGAGCCTGGCATTGACCAGGTCGTAGCCCGGCAGAAACACATCCGACACCTGGACCCTGCTGGTGTGATAAAAGTCGAAGCTCAATACCGTCCTGCCGAGCGATGCCGGTACCGGCAAGGTGAAGCGCACGCCGGCCGTCAGCGTCGTCTTGGCAACGAGATTGAAAGGTACCTGGGCGGTTGCGAGATAGGGCAGCAGTGACGCCGGCACCGTCAGCGATTTCGACTTCAGGTCGAGCAAGGTCGCGCCCGCGTCGAGCACGATGTTGCGCCCGAACGCCAGCCGGGCGAGCAGGTCGGCACCGCTGACCTGGGTCTTGCCGGCGTTGACGAGCAGCGTCCCGCCGCTCGGATCATTGTTCCTGTTGCAGTCGCCGTCGGGCGATTTTGGTGCATCCGTCCCGCCCGGCACCGTCGTACTGCAGCCCGCCTGCGTCGTCAGCCCGGCGATCGGCACCTGCACCTGGCTGTACCAGCCGATGAACGGCGACGCATTGAGCCGGATGCCGACATCGCCGGCCCGGAAATCGGAACGGATCCCCGCCTCGACATCGGTCACCGTCTCGGGCGCGAACGACTGGAACGGCGTCAGGCGGCCTGCCAGCGTCGGGCTGTTGATACCGCCCGCACGGTAGCCGCGTCGCGTGACGACGTAAAGGAACACGTCGTGGCTGGCCTGCCAGTCGAGACCGAGCGTCCAGGTCGGCGCTTTCGACGAGGTCCTGTTGGTGCTGACATTGGTGATCCCGGCAGCGCCCGAGCGGCATTGTTCGGGCGTGATCACCGGATCAGGCGTCGTGCCGCCGCCGACACAGGCCGAGATGTCGTCTTTGGTATAACGCACGCCGGCATTGAGCCGCAGGCCCTCGATCAGCCCGTCGAGCTTATAGCCGACATTGGCAAAGACGGCCTCGCTGCGTTCGGTGTAGAAACTGTAGTTGAACGGCGCATTAGTGATGCCGGGCAGGATGAAGATCGGGATATAGGTGCCACTCGGTCCGATCGGGCGGCTCTTCAGGTAAAAGCCGCCGACCAGCCAGTCGAGCTTGCCGTCGGCGAACTTGCCCTTGAGCTGGACCTCGTCGGTGAACTGTTCGATATTGGAGGTTTGGCGTCCGTTAACGACGGTCACCGGCAACCCTCGCGGGATCGCGCCGGTGCCGTCCGAGATCAGCGTCGGCAACCCGTCGACGCTCGAGAAGTAATCGACCATGGTGCGGCGCAGCCCGAGGATGTTGACCAGCTGCACTGCCGGGCCGAGATCAGCCTCGGTGCGGTTGGTAATGCCGAGCCGCCGGGCGTATTCGAACGGTGCGACATCGGCGTTGGTCACCCGCGGGCCGCGGGCCTGCTGCAGCAGCAGCTGTGCGACAGCGGCAGCGTAGGTGCCCGTCGCGGTCAGCGCATTCGGCCCGGGCAACACGTTGGTCAGGATCGACGCCGCGCCGGCCGCATTGCTGCGGTAATAATCGACGATGGTGGTGTTGCGCAGGCCTGTGACAGGCTCGAACAGCACCGACACCCGGAAGGCGTTCGAGTTGAGGTCGTCCTGATTGCGGCCGACGCCAATATTTTGCGTATAGCCGCGCCGCGTCTGATATTGCCCGGCGACGCGCACCGCGAGGTGGTCGTCGATCAGCGGCACGTTAAGCGCCGCCTCGACCAGTCCGGTGTCGAAGTTGCCGTAGGTGCCGTCGACATAGCCGCTGAACTGGTAGGTCGGCGCGGTCGAGTAATAAAGGATCGCGCCGCCGGTAGTGTTGCGGCCGAACAGCGTGCCCTGCGGACCTTTCAGCACCTGCACCGATGACAGATCGTAGGTCGGCAGGCTCGAGCCGAGCGTCGGTTGCGGGACCTCGTTGAAATAGCTGATAACGCCCGGCGCGCTGTTACCCGCCAGCGCCTTCGACTGGCCACGGATCGAGAAATTTGAGTTCAGCCGCCCGCCCGACCCGGCGAGAAAGATACCCGGAGTTTTGATCAGCAGGTCCTGCGTGTCGCGGATCGAGGCCTGGCGCAGCGACTCGGCGCTGAACGCCGTGGCCGACACCGGCACCGACTGGATGCTCTCGACGGTGCGCCGCGCGGTGACGACAATATCGCCCGCGCTGGCGAGGTCACCGGCGGTCTTCTCGGGAGCTTGCGCCGTGGGCTGACCGGCCGTCGCGACCGTGGGAGCTGGCGGTGCCGGTTCGCTGGCCAGCGCCGCGGCCGAGACGCCTGCCATCAGCACCGCCACCGTTACCGAAGCAATTTGCCGAGCGCTCGTCATATGTTATCCCCCCAAAGCAGCTCCCGGATTATGCGGGATGCTTGCACATCTATGGTGGGGTGACCTTGGAACGGTTGGCGCTCACCCATCTTTAGGAAGGCGGTTCAGCTCAGCCGCCGGCTGCGGCGAATTCCTCGCCCACACCCATTTTTCTGGTGAGATCGGCCATGTCGAGATATTCGCGCCACCGCGAGATCAGGCCCTGTTCGTCAAGCTCATAGATTGCGACCATCTGGTGCGGGCAGGGCTTGCCCAGGATGATCGCAAAATCGGAGCGCTCCTGCATCACCATCCGCTCGTTCGACACGACGTTGACGACGGTGCACTTGTTGTTCGTCGCGATGCGGATCTGCCGCTCAATCTCCTCGCGCAATGCCGCCTTGCCTCGCACCACCGGGCCGCCGGGTACCCATAGCTGCCACTCGGCGTCTTCGGTCATCATGGCCAGAATGCCGTCGATGTCGGGCTTGCGACCGGCGGTGCCGTCGCCCCACAGCGCCATAAATCGCGCGACGGTGTCTTCCTGCAGCTTGCCCATGCTATGTCTCCGGGTGCGCCGCGAGGACAGCGCGCGTAACGCTGATGAAAGGCACGGTGCAGCTCATGCCGCCATCGACACGGTAGAGTGCGCCGTTGACGAAGCGCGACTCGTCCGACGCGAGGAACACTGCCATCGCAGCGATGTCGTCGGGCTCGCCCAGGCGCGGCGCGTTCAGCACCTCGCGAAAGCCCGCGTCCATCTTGGGCGTCGACCACGCCATCATCGACGGCGTCAGGATCGGACCGGGCAGGATCGCGTTCGAGCGGATGCCCTGCTTGCCGTAGGTCGCCGCGATCGCCTGCACATACCAGTTGAGCGCCGCTTTCGAAGCGCCGTAGCTGTAGGCGGTGACGTCGCCGCCAAGCGAGCTGCCCGACGAGGTGAAGATGATCGATCCGCCGCCCTGTGCCAGCATGTGCGGAATGGCGAGCTTGCTCGCCAGCACGCCGCCCATGACGTTGACCCGCAGCGTGGCGTAGAACACCTCCGGATCGAGCTTGAGGAAGTCCATGTCGCGCATGGCGAACTCGGGGTTGGTCATCAGCGCATTGTTGAACAGCACGTCGATCCGGCCGAATTCGGTCATCGCGGTGCCGATCATCCGGGCAAGCTGGTCCTCGTCGCCGACGTCGACGGTCAGCGCCAGCGCCCGGCCGCCCGAGGCAACCACCTCCTGCACGACGCTGTCGGCACTCGCGCCGTTGATGTCGGCGGCGATCACGATCGCGCCTGCGCGGCCGAACATGGCGGCACTCGCCCGGCCGATGCCGCTGCCCGCACCGGTAATGATCGCGACCTTGTCGAGCAGCCGGTTCATCGCGTTTCGCTCAAGTCGCTGGTCTCGACCGGCGCGTAAAATCCTTCGAGCGCGGCGCTGACAGCGCGTGCCCGTTCGCGGCGCACCGCGGCCGACGTCAGCTGGCCCGCGTCGGCCGGTGTCTCGTCGAAGTTGAGCACCGGACCGCGGCCAAGCGCAGCAATGGTCGCCTCCGCGAGCCGGTCGACCGGAACCGCGCCGACCGTCTCGATCGGGATGCCCTTGCGCGCCAGCACCGAGCGCAGCATCGGCGTGTCGGTGATCCTGAACAGCAATGTCAGCACATCGACGCCGAGCGGTTCAAGTTCGGCCCAGAGCGACTCGCCGAGGTTCAGCGCATAGCCCTTGGTGGCGGTGTACATCGCGCCGCGCGCGCCGCCGCCCAGCGACGCCTCCGACCCCACGATCAGCAACGCACCGCGGCGCTGGGCAGCGAACCGGCGCGCGAAGCGGTACAGCGCATCTGTCAGGAACAGGATATTGCGGTGAATGACGCTTTCCCAGTCGGCATAGGGAGCGTCGACGAACTTGTCGCCCGAGGCTTCCGCGCCGGCGTTGAACACGACCATCCCGAGATCGAGCCCGGCGACCGCCTGCTCCAGCGCAGCCGCGGCGTCCAGCTGCGCGAGATCGAGCGTCAGCGTCCGTACTTCCACCGAGTAGCTCGCGCGCAGCGTGTCCGCGGTCGCTTGGAGCGGCCCGGCACGGCGGGCCACCAGCAGACAGTTCATCCCGCGGCGTGCGAGTCCGTCCGCGAGCGCCGCCCCGAGGCCATCCGAACCGCCCGCGATCAGCGCCCAGCCGCCGTAGCGCTGCCTGAAGGAATCGCTTGTGCCGGGCATTCCACGCTCCTGGACCGATTGTTATCGGGCTATGCCTGACCGGTCTGGCCAAGTCCGCACCCTTTCGCCCGGTAGGTCCCGCACGCGCTCGTCAGGCGATGGTAGCCGCCCGGAGCGGTTCCGGCCGGAGGAGTGCGCATGGCCGACGGCGACGACCCCTATGACGCGGCCGGACTCGCCAATCTGCGGCGCTTCGTCGAACAGGTAACCGGGGGCACGATCACCCGCATGGAGCGCCAGGTTCGCTGGCGGCCCGCCTGGTTCGTCGATGTCGAACGCGGCGACGAAATAGTGAAGCTCCATTTGCGCGGCGACCGTGGCGGTGGTGTCTCGATCTTTCCCGACCTGAAGCGCGAAGCGGACGTCATCGAGCTGCTCGATGCGGGTGGAATCCCGGTTCCGCGCATTCACGGCTACTGCGTGAACCCGCCGGCCATCCTGATGGACGCATTATCGGGGACCCGCGACGTCGCGGGACTGAGCGCCGCCGAGCTCGCGGGCGTCGGCCGTGATTACATGGCGGCGGTCGCCGCGATGCACCGGCTGCCGCTCGGGCCGTTTGTCGGCGCAGGTGTCGACCTGCCCGAAGGTGCCGAGGCGATCGCGCTGGCTGGGCTGACCGCCTATCTGCCGCATTACCAGCGGACCAAGGCCAAGCCCGAACCGCTGCTCGAATTCGCAATCCGTTGGCTTCGGCGAAACGTTCCGATCAACCGTATCAAACCCGCCTTCATTCAGTTCGATTCGGGCCAGTTCCTCGTCGCCGATGGCCGCATGACCGGGCTGTATGACTTCGAGTTCTCGATGATCGGCGATGCGATGGTCGACTTGGCGACGATGCGCATGCGCGACAGCGTCGAGGCGCTGCCTGGAACCCTGCCCGACCTGATCCGCCTGTATGAGGCGTTCACCGGTGAGCCGGTCGACCATCACGCGATCGAATATCACACTCTGCAGTTTGCCACGCTTGGCGCGATGCAATTTGCCGGGTTCGTCGCTAAACCGGTGCCCGGCGAGCCGCACTCGGTTTACCTCGAGTTCGATCTTGCGCTTCGTCAGGTGATCCTGCGCTCGTTGAGCAGCCTCACCGGCATTCGTCTAGAGCCTCCGCCGATGCTGCCCGAGCGCGCACCCGATCATCCGGCACTAGTGGTCGCGTTGCACGACGCGGTGGCCCAGATCGCGCCGGCAACCGACATCGATGCATCGCGCCAGACGATGGCACGGCACCTCGTCGAATGGCTCGGCCGTGCGGACTCGCTCGGTGTCGCCGCGCGAGAGCAGGACATCGCCGCAGCCGGCGTGCTGCTCGGCCGGCAGTTCACGAGCTGGCCCGGGGCCGACGCCGCGCTGGAAGCTTATGTTCTGGAAGCCGGACCCGAACACGACGCCGCACTGATCCAGCTGTTCAATGCCGTCGAGGGCCGCAACATGCAGGTGTTCGGCCCGACCGCCATCGGGCGTTCGGCCAGTCACGTGAAGCTGCCGCCGACGCGGCAGGTCTAACGCTTCGCCTTTTTGAGGTAGCGCTGAGCGCGGGTCGCGGCGATCCTGCCGGGGATGCCCGAGATGCCGCCGCCGGGATGCGCGCCGGCACCGCCGATGAACAGGCCGGGGATCGCCGGCTTGGGATTTCCGAAGCCGGCCGCGGGCCGCTTAGCGCCCGAGCGCAGCGCGCCGAAGTCGATGTGAGTGACGCAGCCATTGGTGACGTTCAACCGCTGCTCGCGCTCACGCGGCGTCTCCACCCAGCGCCCGATCTCGCTGTCGAAGCCGTCATAGAACTCCGAGATATGGGTGATCACGCTCGCCATGGTGCGGTCTTTCAGCGCCGGACTCCAGCCGTCGCGCGCATCGACCGCGATCGCCGGCAGATAGACGTAGGCGACCGATCCGCCGGACGGTGCCTGGCTCGGATCGATATTGCTCATCGGCGTTACCGAGACCGCGTGCCGCGTTGGAATATCGCCGCGCTTCGCCGCCGCGAAACTGCCGCGGACCTCGTCGGGCGTGCCGATCATCCCGACCGCCTGATCGAGGTCGGCGGCGTCGTGCCGCAAATCCTGATGGCGCTTGAGTCGCAGCGGCCTTGACATGGCAATATTGGCAAGCAGCGGTGCCCCGCCC
>CAXTTR010000136.1:0-7910 GCA_964247215.1 uncultured Sphingomonadaceae bacterium | reverse complement strand
CGGCAAGGGCGACGTTTACCGGCTCGACATCGAGAAGCCGATCACCGACCAGGTCAGCGTTTTCCTGCACTCCCGTTATTTGCAGAGCGACTGGGACTTCAACGGCATCTTCCCGGGCAGCGGCTCGGGTAACTCGGGGCTGACGTCGGCTGCGGCGTACCTGACCAACAGCACGGCGTCGCCGATCCAGAGCACCTTGCAGGCCGGCCTGCTGCTCTATCCGGGCACGTCGTCGTTCGGCATCCGCAGCCTGACCACCGGCGTCATCATCGCCGGATCGAACACCGCCGCGCTCAACGCGTTGAACGGTAACGGCCTGCTCCAGCAGACGGTGCTCAACCACCAGTTCCTGCGCACCAAGGACTTCGGCAACGACTTCGGCGTCAAGTTCAACATGTCGGGCGACAGCTTCACCAACTCGCTGACCGTCGGCGGCATGTACTACCGTGTCCGCCAGTATAACGATCAGTCGGGCACGACGACGCTGCTCAACGACGTCAAGGACGGCTCGAACATCTATGACGTCGTCGGGTTGAACACCGCTGGCGGCGTCACCGGCACGCTGACCAACAACGGCCTGCTCAACTACGGCGACTGGGGTAACGGCATCTGGTCGAACACGCTCGACTCGACGTCGGTCTACTTCAACGACGAGTTCACCTTCAATGACAAGCTGCACGTCGACTTCGGTCTGCGTTACGAACATCTGATCAACAACATTCAGAATGGCAACACGGTCGCGGTACCGGCGCCGATTCCGGCGGGTATTCAGGGCGTCTCGCAAACCAACCCGAACGCCTTCGACGGCACCTTCACCGCGACCCGCGCGACCGAGCATCCGCTGTCGTACACCGCCGGTGTGAACTACACGCTGACCCCGGCGCTGTCGGGCTATGCGCGCTATGCGGTCGGTTATCAGACCAATGGCGGCAACAACGGCAATCCGACGCCGACCAAGGTGACGCTGTACGAAGCCGGTGCACGTTATGCTGGCCACGGGTTCCTTGGCGTGATCACGCTGTTCCGCACGGAGTTCCGCAATCAGCAGTATGACTTCATCGACACGGTAAACCCGGCGATCCGCGGCAGCTTCAAAGCCGACTCGATCACCAACGGTATCGACATCGATGCGACCTATCGCCCGCAGTACACGCCGCTTGAAGCCTTCTCGATCAACCTCAAGGCAACGTTCCAGGATCCCAAGTTCTCGAACGTCTTTATCGGGCAGACGGTCAACGGCGTCACCGTCAACAGCGCGCAGGCCACACAGTACAACGGCAAGGTCCCGGGCCGTACGCCGCAGGTGCTGCTCGCGGTCCAGCCGACTTACGATCTGCCGGGCGGACTCGGCATCCTGTATCTGCGCTATAAGTATACCGGTAAGGTCTATGCCGACGCGGGTAACGGGCTGGCATTGCCGGCCTACGGGACGCTGGCGCTTGGCGGCAATGTCGACATCTCGAAAAACATCAACCTCAATGTCAGCGTCGAGAACGTCACCAACGAGCTCGGGCTGACCGAGGGCAACCCGCGCCAGGGCCAGACGCAGGCGGTTACCAACGGCTACTTTTACGGTCGCGGCATCGTCGGCACCAATGCGCTCGCGAGTTTGACGCTTAAGTTCTAAAGCGGAACGTTGGCGGGGCTCGGGTCCCGCCAACGTCGATCTTAGAGCTTCTTACAGTTAGGTCTCACCTGACGCCGCTCATCCCGAGCGAAGTCGAGGGACACACAATTTCCGGGCAGGTCCCTCGACTTCGCTCGGGCTGAGCGGGTTGGTGCTTTGGGCCGGATGTAAGAGATAGTCTGCAGGCCAGTATAAAGCGAAGGGCGTAGCGTGAACGAGCGGCGGATCAGGTCAATCGTCATCGTTGGCGGCGGCACCGCCGGGTGGATGACGGCAGCGGCACTCGCCAAGATCAACGAGGCGCGGGCGTTCAGCGTGACGCTGATCGAGTCGGACGAGATCGGCACGATCGGCGTCGGCGAGGCGACGATCCCGACGATCCACTGGTTCAACCAGCTGATCGGCCTCGACGAGCGCGCCTTCCTGCGCGAGACCAAGGCGACGTTCAAGCTCGGCATCGAGTTCGCCGGCTGGTCGTCGCCCGCGAAGAGCTATTTCCACCCGTTCGGCAGCTACGGCGCGCCCGGCGACGGGTCGATGTTCTACCATCGCTGGCTCAAGGCCAAGCTTGAGGGGCAGGACACCGGCTTCGAGGCGTATTCGCTGGCGACGCAAGCGGCGCGCGCGGGGAAGTTTTCGCCGCCCGCGACCGATCCGCGCTCGATCCTGTCGACGCTTGGCTACGCTTATCACTTCGACGCCAGCCTCTACGCCAAGTTCCTGCGCCGCCACGCCGAAGCGCGCGGCATCAAGCGCGTCGAGGGCAAGGTCGGGGTGATTGAACAGCACCCCGAGACCGGCTTCGTCACCGCGCTCAACACCGACCGTGGCGACCGGCTCCAAGCCGACCTGTTCATCGACTGCACCGGGCTGCGAGGCCTGCTGATCGAGCAAACCTTGCACGCGGGCTTCGACGACTGGAGCGCGTGGCTGCCGTGCGACCGCGCGCTCGCGGTGCCGACCGAGAACGCCGGTCCGCCCGCGCCGTACACCCGCGCGACGACGCGCAGCGCCGGCTGGCAGTGGCGCATTCCGCTCCAGCACCGCACCGGCAACGGCTACGTTTATTCATCGGCGCACATCAGCGACGACGAAGCAGCGGCCGAGCTGCTCGGCAACCTCGAAGGCAAGCCGCTCGCCGAGCCGCGCCCGATCAGGTTCAAGGCCGGCGCGCGGCGCAAGGCGTGGGACAGGAATGTCATCGCCATCGGGCTCGCGTCGGGGTTCCTCGAGCCGCTCGAATCGACCAGCATCCACCTGATCCAGAGCGGCATCGCCAAGCTGCTGTCGCTGTTCCCCGACCGCGACTGCGAACCGTTCACCGCCGAACAATATAACCGCGTGCTGGCCCAGGAACTCGACTCGATCCGCGATTTCCTCGTGCTGCACTATCATGCCAGCTCCGGCCGCAGCGAACCGCTATGGGACTATTGCCGGACGATGCCGGTGCCCGCGTCGCTGACCTACCGCGAGGAGCATTTCAAGCGCACCGGGCGCATCGTGCTGTCGACCGACGAGCTGTTCCGCGAGGCGAGCTGGTTCGCCGTGCTGACCGGGCAGGGCGTCCGCCCGGTCGACTACAATCCGCTGGCGGACAATTACCCGGCGCGCGACAACCTCGCGCATCTGGCGCAGGTGCGGAATGCGGTGCGCGCCGCGACGCAGCGGCTGCCGACGCACCAGGCCTTCCTCGACCAGCGCATGGCGGAGCCGCAGGCGGCTTAGTTACTTCGCTGACTTGCTCTACAACTCACCTCGCTGCCCCAGCGCAAGCTGGGGCCCATCTTCGGGCAGGGCTGTCTCTCGCTCGACGATGGGCCCCAGCTTGCGCTGGGGCAGCGGGTGACTTTTGCAGATGCCTTTAAGTGCGGGTGAAGCGTTGACGCGGTCCTTGGCGCAGTTGCCCTTCACGCCGCCGCGAGAAAGCACGTCACCGTCAGCCTTCCCGTCAGCGGGTCGCTCGAAAACGTCCGGCCCGGGCTGATCGCACCGCTGTGCAGCACCCGGCTCCGGTAAATCAGCGCGCTGTTGAAACGCGCGCTGATTGCGCTGGTCTGCTCGAAGATCGGCGTGTCACCGCACAAATAAGCCGCCTCCGGCCGCCCGTGCGCGGCAATATCCGTGTTGAGCGCGGCGAAGTAAGCGGGGCTGCGCGCTGCCGTAATTGTCTCGAACCCGGTCGCGCGGTGGCGGTAGAAGGCGGTGCCGTCGACGTCGTCGGGCGACAGATAGTGCACAATCGCCATGCGGCCGGGGTCGAGCGCGTCGACGTGCGGGAGGCGCTGTTCGAGCGTCAGTTGCCCGGGCGGCGTCGTCACGATGGCGTAGCTGGCCCCGAGCACCTTCGCGCCGCGGCGGAAGCCGAACACCTCGCGCATGACCTGGCTCAGCACCGGCTGGATGCCGGGCATGTAGCCGGCGGGCAGCGCTGCCCTGATGCCGGGCTAATGGCGCGGGTCGGGCGCGAAGGCGACGCGGGCGGCGGCTTGGCGGAGCGCTTCCGGATCGGGCGCGAAGTTCTCGACGATGGCGACCGGTTCGCGCTCGTTGCCGACCAGGCGCACGGTGACCGAGGGTGCGGGCGACGCTGACATCACAGACGAACAGACATCGCAGACGCTGGGATTAGCTGACCGAACGCGCCGGCTGCAGCGCGCTCGCCTCGGTGACGCTGGCGTCGCGCGCCGTCGGGCGTAACCGCGCCACGCTGCACAGTCCGGCGACAACCGCGAGCCCGGCGGCGACATATTCGGGCGTCGAGCCGTTACCGGCGTTGAACGCCAGCAGTGCCGCGACCAGCGTCGCGCCGATCGTCTGGCCGCACAGCCGCATCGTCGAGACCAGCCCGCCGGCGGACGCAGCCCGCTCGCGCGGCGTCGAGCCGATGATGACGCGGGCGTTGGGTGACATGAACAGCCCGAAACCGGCTCCGCACAGCGACATCCGCCATGCGATGTCGAAGTACACCGGGTGCGCGGGCAGATTGGCGAGCAGCAGCAGCGCGCCGACGCCGATCGCCATACCGATGCCGCCGAGTGCTCCAGCCGGGTAGCGGTCCGACAGCGTTCCTGCGAGCGGCGCGATGAACAATGTGGTCAGCGGCCACGGCGCGATCATCGCGCCGACCGCCTGCGGGGTGAAGCCATAGTCGTGCTCGAGCCGGAACGGCAGCGACACCAGCAAGGTCATCGACGCGGTGAACACGAGGAACCCGCCGAGCGCCGACAGCGCGATTGCCGGACGCGCCAGCAGATCGACCGGCAGCACCGGGCGCGGCGTGCGGCGCTGATTCCGCACAAGTATAACCGCGAAGCCGATACCGATCGCGGTAACCGCGCCCGACACCACCGGCGAACCGCCGTGGACGCCGCTTTCGAGCCCGCCGATGATCAGCCCGAAGGTCGCGGCGCTGAGCAGCGCGCCGGTGAAGTCGAACGGCTCGGTGCGCGGCGGCGGATTGGGCAGGAACCGCCCGAACGCCAGCGACAGCAGCGCCAGCGGACTCGCCGCGGCAAACAGCCACGGCCAGCTCGCGAACGACAGCAGCATGCCGCCCGCAGTGGGAGCGAGCGCCGCGGCGCTCGAAACGACGACGCTGTTGAAGCCGAGCCCGCGGCCGAGGTGCTGCGGCGCATACAGCCGTCGCAACATCGCCGACATCACGCTGAGCGCCGCGCCGGCGCCGAGCGCTTGCAGCGCGCGCACGACGAGCAGGAACGGCAGGCTGTGCGCGAAGAACGCGAGCGCGCTGGCGGCGGCGAACAGCAGCAGGCCCATTTGATACAGCCGCCGCAGCCCGATGCGGTCGCCGACCGCCGACAATGGCAGCAGTGTCATCACCAGCACCAGCTGGTACACCGTCACCACCAGCACCGCCGCCGACGCATCGACGCCGAGGTCGCGCGCGATCGTCGGCAGCGCGACGTTGGCGATACTGCCGTCGAGCACGACCAAGGCGGTCCCGAACGACAGCCCGACAACGCCGGCGATCGTTGCGAAGCGGCTGGCCGGGTTCGCGGCCGAACTGTCCGCAGCATCGTCGAGTATAGCGGAGTCCGGTGCTGCCGGTGCAAACGTATCGACGCCGGCAGCCGCTGGGCGGTATTCGGGCGCGGTCGCGCGGTTCAGCGGCATTGCAGCTCCAGCATCGGTGTTGCGCACTTTGCGGTAACGCGCCAACAGGGACAAGCGTCATCGGCTTTGGCAAGACATTTCACGGCCTGGTTCGTCACAGGTTCATCGGGCTGCCCTATCCACTTCGGGGGATCGATGACGCGGCGGCGTAAAGGTTCCTCGCGCACCGGAGCGACAATGGCCGATCAAGGGTACGAACCACCGCTCGCCAAACCCAAGCCGAAGGCTGGGCGCGCGCGCTCGATCATCTGGGTGCTGCTTGCGATCCTGGCGGGCGCGGCATTTCTCTACTGGCTGACGCACCGCGCGCCGACGGGTGCTGCGGCCGGTGCAGGGGGCCAGCGCCGCCCGCCGACGACCGTCGGCATCGCCAAGGTCGCCGTCGCCGACGTGCCGCTGACGCTCGATGCGCTCGGCACGGTGACGCCGCCGGTGACCGCGACGGTGCGTGCGCGGATCGCCGGCACGCTCGACCAGGTGACGTTCAGCGAGGGGCAGGAGGTGGCGGCCGGGCAGCTGCTCGCCGAGGTCGATCCGCGGCCGTACAAGCTCGCGCTGGCGCAGGCGCAGGGCCAGTTGCAGCGCGATGTGGCGCAGCAGCAGCAGGCCGGGGCCGACCTGCAGCGCTATCAGACGCTGCTCCAGCAGGACTCGATCGCGCGGCAGCAGGTCGATACGCAGCGCGCGCTCGTCGGCCAGCTGGGGGGTACGCTGGCGACCGACCGGGCGGCGGTCGGCACGGCGCAGCTCAACCTGAAGTACACGCGCGTCGTCGCGCCGGTGGCCGGACGCGTCGGGCTGCGGCAGGTCGATGTCGGCAATTACGTCACGCCCGCCGACACGGGCGGCATCGTCGTGCTGACGCAGGTGCACCCGATCGACGTGGTGTTCACGCTGCCCGAGGCGCAGACGCCGCAGGTGCTCGACGAGGCGCGGCGCGGGCAGGGGCTGCCGGTGACAGCGCTGGGCCGCAACGGCAACGGCGTGCTGGCGCAGGGGCGTTTCACGACGTTCGACAACCGCGTCGATACGACGACCGGTACGCTGCGGGCCAAGGCGCGCTTTGCCAACACCGATAATGCGCTGTTTCCGAACCAGTTCGTCAACGTGCGCCTGACCTACGGCGTGCTTAATCAGGCCAAGGTCGTGCCGACGACGGCGGTGCGTAACGGGCCCAAGGGCAGCTTCGTCTATGTCGTTCACCCCGACCGCACCGCCGAGATGCGTGCGGTGACCACGGGCGCGTCGGACGGCGACAAGGTCGCGGTGCTGACCGGGCTGCAGCCGGGCGAGACCGTCGTCACCGAAGGTGCCGACAAGCTCAACGATGGCGACAAGGTCATGCTGCCCGGCGACAAGCGCGGAGCACGGGGCGCGAGCGCTTACGGCGGCGCTGGCGGTTACGGCGGCGCTGGCGGCTATGGCGGTCACGGCGGCAGCGGGCGGCACCGCCACCGGCCGGATGCCGCCGCGCCGTGAACGACATGGCGAACAATCCGGTGTCGACGCCGCCAGCGCAAAGCGCCTCAACGGTACAAGGCGCAGCCCCGGCGGACCCGTCGAACCTGACCGGCGGCGTCAATCCGTCCGCGCCGTTCATCCGGCGGCCGGTGGCGACGGCGCTGCTGATGATCGCGGTCCTGCTGACGGGCATCGTCGGCTTCCGGCTGCTGCCGCTGTCGGCGCTGCCCGAGGTCGATTATCCGACGATCCTCGTCACCACCGGCTACCCTGGAGCCAGCCCCGAGGTGATGAGCGCCACCGTCACCGCGCCGCTTGAGCGCCAGTTCGGCCAGATGGCGGGGCTTAAGCGGATGTCGTCGGTGTCGTCGGGCGGGGCCTCGTCGATCACGCTGCAGTTCGGCCTGACCGGCTCGCTCGATGTCGCCGAGCAGGAGGTGCAGGCGGCGATCAACGCCGCCGCGTCGCTGCTCCCCGCCGACCTGCCCGCGCCGCCGATCTATGCCAAGGTCAACCCCGCCGACGCGCCGGTGCTGACGCTTGGGGTAACATCGGAGAGCCGCCCGCTGACCGAGGTGCAGAACCTCGTCGACGAGCGCGTCGCGCAGAAGCTGTCGCAGGTCGCGGGCGTCGGGCTGGTATCGCTGTCGGGCGGCCAGCGCCCGGCGGTGCGGATCCAGGTCAACAC
>CAXTTR010000135.1:0-7936 GCA_964247215.1 uncultured Sphingomonadaceae bacterium | reverse complement strand
GCGCAGCGCGGACGGCGCTGTTCGAGGCAACGCCGCCCGCGACGACGAGCGCGGTCGCTTCGGGCATAGCGGCGAGCGCGCGCCGGGTGCGGTCGGTCAGGCAGTCGACGACGGCAGCCTGAAAGCTGGCGGCGAGATCGGCGCGGTCGCGGTCGCTTGGGTCCGGTACCGCCTGTGACGCCCGCAGCACCGCGCTTTTCAGCCCGGCGAACGAGAAGTGCGGCTCGGCGCTGCCCAGCAGCGGCCGGGGCAGCCTGAACCGCGCGCTGTCACCGCCCGCCGCGGCGCGCTCGACCGCGGGGCCGCCGGGGAAGCCCAGCCCGAGGATCTTCGCAACCTTGTCGAATGCCTCGCCGACCGCGTCGTCGATCGTCGTTGCCAGCCGCCGGTAGCGCCCGACGCCGTCGACGGCGAGCAGCTGGCAGTGCCCGCCCGACACCAGCAGCAGCAAGTACGGGAACGCCAGTTCGGGCGCGTTCAGCCGCGGCGACAGCGCATGGCCTTCGAGATGGTTGATCGCCAGCAGCGGCTTGTTCGCGGCAAAGCTCAGCGCCTTGGCGGTGACCAGCCCGATCATCACGCCGCCGATCAGCCCGGGTCCCGCCGTCGCGGCGACCGCGTCGACATCGCGCAGGGTCAGCCCGGCCTCGCCCAGCACCGCCCCGATCATCGGGACCAGTACCTCGACGTGGCGGCGCGCCGCGAGCTCGGGGACGACGCCGCCGAACGGCCGGTGCGTCGCATCCTGGCTGGCGACCGCTTGCGCGACGATCGTCCGGTCGCCGCGGACCAGCGCCACCGCGGTCTCGTCGCAGCTCGATTCGATACCGAGGATGAGCGTGGCGGCAGCGCCGGACGCGTGTTCGCCGGACCGCGCCGTGCCGTGGGTGCTTGCCATCACGCCGCGCGTCTAGCACAAGCGCCGCCGATGAGCGCAATCTTCAAGCTCGGAACGCGCGGCTCGCCGCTGGCGCTGGCGCAGGCGCGGCTGACAGCGGCGGCGCTGACCGCGGCGCACGGGTGCACGGTCGAGATCGTGCCGATCGTCACCACCGGCGACCGCATCCAGGACCGGCCGCTGGCGGACATCGGCGGCAAGGCGCTGTGGACGAAGGAGCTCGACGCGGCGCTGCTGGATGATCGTATCGACGCCGCGGTGCATTCGATGAAAGACGTCGAGACGCGGCTGGCGGACGGCATTGTCATTGCGGCGATGCTGCCGCGCGCCGATGTCCGCGACCGGCTGCTCGGCGCGGCCTCGATCATGGCACTCCCGCCTGGCGCGCGCGTCGGCACGTCGAGCCCGCGGCGCGCGGCGCAGCTGCTGCATCTGCGGCCGGACCTGACGATCGTGCCGCTGCGGGGGAACGTTGCGACCCGCATGGCGAAGCTGGCGGCGGGGGAGGCCGACGCGACGCTGCTCGCGGCGGCGGGGCTGGTGCGGCTGGGGCTGGACGACGGTATGCCGATCCCGGCCGGGCAGCTGCTGCCCGCGCCCGCGCAGGGCGCGATCGGGCTGACCGCGCGCGCCGGGGACAGCGCGACGCTGGCGCTGCTGGCGGCGATCGACGACACGCCGACAAGCTTCGCGGTCGGGCTCGAGCGCGCCTTCCTCGCCGCGCTGGCCGCCGATTGCCACAGCTCGGTCGCGGCCTTGGCGATGTCCGACGCGGACGGCAGCGTCGATTTTCGCGCCGAAATCCTGCTGCCCGACGGCAGCGAGCGCCGGGTGGCGCACATCACCATGGCTGACGCGGCAGCAGACTTCGAGCGCGCTGCCGCTGCGGTCAGCCAAGCCGCCATGCAGTTGCTCGCCGCCGCCAGCCCCGAACTTGCGGCGCTGTTCGGAGCTGGCGCGCCCGCGCCCGTGGAGCCGCTGCCGGCGGCGAGCTGACGCGCCGTGCAGGCAGGTTGACGCCGTGCAGGTGCTGGTCACCCGGCCGCAGCCGGAAGCAGCGCGGACCGCGGCGCGGCTAAGCGCGTTCGGGCACGAGGTGCTGGTCGCGCCGTTGCTGATGACCGCCGCCGTCGACTGGGCACCGCCGCCGGTGCTGCCCGAGGCGGTGGCGTTCACCAGCGCGGCGGCGGTGCGGCTGGCGGGACCGCAGCTGGCCAGCTTGCGTCACCTGCCGGTATTCGCGGTAGGGGAGGCAACGGCGGCGGCGGCTCGGGAAGCCGGCTTTGGAGTACTCGTCGAGGGTGCATCGGTTCGCACCAGTACCGGCGCATCCGCCATCGCAACCGGCACCGCTGCCGCACTGTTCGCGCAGATCAGCGCCACCGGCTTCACGCATGTGCTCTATCTCGCTGGACGCGACCGTACGGTGCGCAACTTACCGCCGGGCGTCGAACCGCGCGTCGTCTATGCAGCGACGCCTGCCGCCGCGCTGCCTGAAGCGGCGCTAAGCGCGCTCGCCAGCAACGCGCCGCCGCTGACCTTGCTCTACTCGGCGCGCACCGCCGCCTGCTTCGCCGAACTCGCCGCCGGGCTTGACCGCACGACGCTGCGGGTCGCCGCGCTCAGCCCTCAGGTGCTTGCCGGCGCTGGTCCGGGTTGGGCGTCGGCGGTTGCGGCACCGCAGCCGACCGAGACCGCGCTGTTCACCGCGGCAGGGTTGCTGCCCGGTGCGCCGGTGCTACAACGACCGTCATGAACATGGAGCCGTTCGACGATGCCGGGTCGACCGCGGGCAGCCGCGCGCGGCTCGACCGGCTGCGCGCGCGCGTCGTCCGCCCGGCGGTGCGCGCTGAACGCTCGGTGCTGCCGTGGGTGATCAGCGCGGTGCTGCTGGCGTTTGCGCTCGGGCTGATCGCCAATCCGTGGTTCGAGGCGAGCGTGCGGAGCAAACTGCCGCCGCTTCCCGCCGCGCTCGGCACGACCGTGGTGCCGGTGTCTCAAGCTGCAGCAGGATCACCGGCCTCCGCGGCTGCTCTCGCAAGTCTGCAAAACCGTCTGGCAGCGCTGGAGAAGCATCCAGTTGTCGACACCACAGCTCCACGTGGCGCGGGCGGCGCTTTGGCGGGCGGAGCGGGAACAGTAGCGTCGGCAACGACTGGCGGATCCGCCGACATCGCCCAACGGCTGGCGCGTCTGGAACTGCGGCTTGATGCTGCCGAGCATGGCAGCCCGGCGGTGACGGCGCGGCTCGATCAGCTGACCGGGGCGATCGCGACGCTGAGCGGGCGGCTCGATGTCGCGGCGCAGGCGCAGCAGGCAGTCGTGGTCAGCGGCACCGTCGTCGCCGACCGCGCGCAGGCGCTGCTCGCGGTGCTGGCGGCGCACCATGCGATCGATAGCGGCGCGCGGCTCGGGGCGCTTGAACTGCCGCTGCGGCAACAGCTGGCGGCGAGCTACCCCGGCGCGGTCGAGGCGGTCGCGGCGCTCGGGGCCGAGCCGGTGACGCTGGCGGGTTTGCGCCAGGGCTTCGACCGGCTGCGGCCGCAGTTGAGCGACGCGCCTGCGCCGGCGAGCGACTGGCAGTCGAACCTGAACGCGACGCTGGCGACGATCGTGCGGGTGCACGCGACTCCAAAAACCAGCGCGACCGCGGCAGCGGTGGAGGCGGCGGCGACAGCACTGCGGGCAGGCGATGTCGCGGCAGCGCGCGACCGGCTCGCGGCACTGCCGTTGCCGGGGCGGGGGCGGGCGTCGGCGTGGATCGCCGCTGCCGATCGCTATGTCGCGGGAATGCGCGGACTGGCGGCGCTCGACGCGGCCATGCTGGCCCCGGCGCGGTAGCTTACTGCTGCTTCCGGTCCGGCCGCCAGTCGAGCGGGACGCCGAGGATGAGCTTCACCGTCAGCCGGTCGGGGTTCGAGCCGTAACCCGAGCCGATGCCTAGATTGAGGTCCCAGTGGCCAAGGTTCTTATCGATGACGACGAACCCCGCCTGATCGCTGTGCGCGAAATTGCCGAGGCTGCGAAACTCGCCGAAGCCGTTGTAGCTCTCGATGCCGATCGACAGCGACTTGGTCAGTGCATAACCAAGCTTGGTGTCGATATCGAGCGAGGCCGGGGCCGAGGCTGGGCCAGCGACCTTGAAGTCGATGTTGCCGTTCAACGCCAGCGTCCAGCGCCCGGTGTGCGTGCCGACGATGCCCTTGAGTTCGGCATTCCACGGATTCTCGTCGAGCTTGTGGTCGACGCGCCCGATCTCGAAGTTCAGTCCATAGAACAGCTTCTGCGCCTCGGGCCGCGGCGCGATGTATTTGAGCCGGAACTTGACCCCGTCGGCGCTGACGTGATCGCGGCCGTCGAGCGTGGCCAGCGGCAGATACAGCCCTAGTTCAAAGTTCGACGTCAGGCCGTAGGAGAACTCGGGCGTCACCCGCAAGCGGTGCAGCGACTGCTGCTGACCGGGATAATCGTCGGTCAACCGGCCGGTGAAAACATAGTTCGAGTGCACATCGAGCCCGAACTGCCCCGGCTGGTTCATCTCGTCCATGTACACCTGGATCTCTTCGGGCGCGGCGGCGAGCGGCACGGCCGTGGTGACGAGCGTAACTGCAATGCTCAACCGTGCGAGCCGCCTCAGCCGTGCAATTGTCGTTTGCGCCATCGCCGTCCTACCGGTGTACCGTTGGACCGGTGCGTTTAGAGCGGACAGCAAGCCTGGCAAGCGCCGTTACCGCCACACTCACCCGCCGGCTTTAGCCTTGCTCCGCGCGCTGTCGCCGTGCGCCAGTCCGCGCTCGCGGGCCCAGACGATAGCGGCACCGCGCTTGTTGACGCCGATCTTGGCGTAGATGCGCGCGACGTGATTGCGCACGGTGTTGCGCGACATCGCGAGCGTCGTGCTGATCGCCCTGTCGTCGAGCCCCTGGCAGACCAGTTCGAGCACCTGCTTCTCGCGCTTGGTCAGTTCGGCGATCTCGCGCGGCGGCAGGTCGGGTTCGCGCGCGCGTAAGTTAGCCAGCTTTTCAAGGACATTGCGGCTGAACCAGCTGGCGTCCTGCATCACCGCGTCGATCGCGGTGACCAGCTCGAGCTCGGACTGCCGCCGCTCGGTGATGTCCTGGATGACCCACAGCACGCACGGGTCGCCACCCATCGTGATCGGTGCGGCCGAGACAAGGCAATCGAGGAACTTGTTGTCCTTGGTCTTGATCCGGGCGTCGATCTTGTCGAGGCGGCCGGCCGCGGCAAGTTCGCGTTCGAGCCGCCGCCGCGTGTCGCCGCTGTCCCACAACGTCAGGTCGCTCGGCGTCCGTCCGACGATGTGTTCGTCGTCGTGTCCCGTCAGTTCATTGAACGCCGCATTGGCATTGTGCAGCCGGTGGTCCTTGAGCGACGCGACGACCATCGCAACGGGCGCAAGCTGGAAGGCACCGACGAAGCGCTCCTCGCTATGGCGCAGCGCGGTCTCGGCCTGGCGGCGCGGTTCGAGGTCGGCGAAGGTGAACAGCATGCACGGCTCGTCCTTCAGGTCGATAGTCTGCCCCGCGACGACGACGAGCTTCTGGTTGCCGCTGGGCAGATCGAGCTCGGCTTCCATCTGCGGGACGGTTTCGCCGTTGGCGAGACACTCCTTGGCATGCTCGCGGTCAGCGGCATGCCTGAAGATGTCGAACTCGTAGATCGACCGCCCGGCAATATCCTTCTCGACATAGCCGGTCATGTCGAGGAAGCCCTGGTTGGCTTTGACGAAACGCAGGTCGGCGAGGCGGCAGATCAGCGCCGGGGCGGGGTTGGCGTTGAAGGCCTGCTCAAAACTGTGTTCGGCCTCGAACTGCTCGGAGTCGTCGCGGATGATCAGCACGAGGCAGTCGGGGTTGCCGTCGCGATCGGTGAGCACGAGGCTGCGGACCTGGTGGACCCACTCGGGCTCGCTGCGCCCGGCGCGGGTGACTTCGACGGTAACGCCGGCGAACGCTTCGCCGGCGATGACGCGGTCGATCGGGTATTGACCGTGGTCGAGCGGGCGGCGCTCGCGGGTGTGCAGCTTGTAGCGCGTGCGGAACTCGGCGACCGTCGCGCCCAGGTCGGAGAGCGTCTTCGCGCCGTGCATGGCGAGCGCGGCGTCGTTCGCCCACAGGATGGTTCGGTCGGGGTCGATCAGCACGATGCCTTCATCGAGATGCGCGACAATGTTCTGCAGATGCGCGATGTCGGCCGCCTCGCGCAGCCTGCTCACCGCCTTGATGCTCGCCGCCATCGCCGCTCCGCCGGTCGTTTCACTAGGCCGACAACGCGCGGCGCGCGTCGCCGTGCCCGGCCGCTAGCTCGATTGCACTAGCCTCCTAAGCCAGCTGCATCTTTCGGAGCGGTGCCAACTGCTCGAAGACGGCAGCATCCGCGGTGCGCCTTGTCGGCGTACCGTGTGTGCGAGCCTCGATAAGGAGCTGCCATGGGTGACTTTGCAATGCTGAGTTGGCTGGCAATCGGCGTCGCTGTCGGGGTTGTCTCGAAACTACTGTACCCGGGGCGGGCAGCGGGCGACTGGCTGAAGACAATCGTCGCCGGCGTCAGTGGCGCGCTGCTCGACGGTTGGGGCAGTTCGCATCTGTTCGGGCAGACCCAGCCCGACGCACTGACTGGATGCCTCGCAGCGCTGGTCGGTGCAGTCATTACGGTTGCAGTTTATCGCTTCGTGCTGCGCCGCAACCTGATGCTCTAAGTTTTACTTGCTGCTCTGGCCGGAGCCGAAATAACCGGCATGTAACGCGGCTCGTTGCGAAACGACCGGTTGTGCAACTTTACTGCCGTGCATTGGTATTACTTCCAGCTTAGCTGGAGTGTAATTTTATGTTTATGCGTGTTGACAAACTGCAAGCCGCGCTGCCGGCGCCGAAGAAGGCCGATCCAAACGCCGCGGCGGCGCTGCAGGAGTTGCTCGGCGGCAAGTACGGCGAGATGTCGACCTTGAACAATTATATGTTCCAGAGCTTCAATTTTCGCTCGAAAAGCAAGCTGCGGCCGTACTACAGCCTTGTCGCGTCGATCACCGCCGAGGAGCTCGGGCACATTGAACTCGCCAGCCACGGCATCGCGATGCTCGCGAACGGCCCCGACAACGACGGCGACATGATGGACGGCGGCGACATCTCGGGCGCGCCGTTCGAGGACATGACCGACATCCGGCTAGCGGCGGCGTTCCTGTCGCACGGCGGCGGCGCGACGCCCGTCAACAGCAACGGCATTTCGTGGAACAACGACTTTGTCACGACGACCGGCAATGTCGTCATGGACCTGCTTCACAACTTCCACCTCGAATGCGGCGCGCGACTGCACAAGCTGCGGGTGTATGAGACGCTGTCCGATCCCACTGGGCGCGAGGTCTGCGGCTATCTGCTGGTCCGCGGCTCGGTGCACGCGCACGCTTATGCGCTGGCGTTGAAGAAGATCACCGGCGTCGCGATCGAGAAGATGCTGCCGACGCCCAACATCAACCTCGACAAGATTCCCGAATGCCAGAAGTATCTGCAAGAAGGCTCGCACCGGCGGCTCTATACGTTCAGCCCGAGCGATTACAAGGAGATGGCGGGCGTCTGGAGCAACGACGAGGTGGCGCTGCCGGGCGACCCGCCGGGCGCGCTCGAAGTCGTCGACGGCATGCCCGAGGGCCATAAGATGGCCCACCTGACCGGCGTCCCGTGCGCCTTCACGCCCGACTACGCGCCCGAGGAAATGTTCGAGATCGGGCAGAAGCTGTACAAGAAGTCGCGCTAGCTATCGGCGCGGTGGAAGTCAGCTGATCCGCAGGCCTGACCTCTTCTGATCCCGCTCACCCTCAGTCTTCGGCGGAGGGTCCTATCCCGATAGGCCCCTTCGCCGAAGACCACGGGCGAGTTGGTCACAGTATTTGCTCCCCTTGAGCTAAGCTGCGTCGGCACCTGGCCGGTTAAAATGGTGAGCGCGAGCATGGTCAAGCGTCGACATGCGGTCGCCGGCCGCGCGGCTCTTGTCGAACAGCACGACCGTGTGTCCCGCCGCCTG
>CAXTTR010000134.1:6552-7944 GCA_964247215.1 uncultured Sphingomonadaceae bacterium | reverse complement strand
GCCAGCTTACCGAGGGCAGCTTCACCAGAGTGTTCGTGCCGCGTGCCGACGGCGTGCTGCTGACCCCACCCGCCGATGCCGGCCTGCTTCCCGGCGTCCTCCGCGCCGAACTGCTCGCTACCAGCCGCGCGATCGAAGCGCCGCTGACCGCCGCGGACCTCACGGGCGGCTTCTTCGTCGGCAATGCGCTGCGCGGCCTTATTCCGGCAAGGTTGCGTGGTGCAGCAAGCGACGGCTAAGACCGTCGCCGTTACAAGCTCATCCGAAAGCCGTCTTATGCCCCTGCTCAGCGCCGCGATCCAGCGCATTAAGCCGTCGCCGACAATGGCGGTGACCAACCGCGCCGCCGCGTTGAAAGCGGCCGGGCGCGACATCATCGGGCTCGGCGCGGGCGAGCCCGACTTCGACACGCCAGACTTCGTCAAGGACGCCGCGATCGCCGCGATCCGCGCGGGCAGGACCAAGTACACCCAAGTCGACGGCACGCCCGAACTCAAGGCCGCGATCCAGGCCAAGTTTCGCCGCGACAACCACCTCGACTACGATCTCGATCAGATCAGCGTCAACGTCGGTGGCAAGCACACCATCTTCAACGCGATGATGGCGACGCTCGACCCCGGCGACGAGGTCGTCATTCCAGCGCCTTACTGGGTGAGCTACCCCGATATCGTGCTGCTCGCCGGGGCGACGCCGGTGATCGTGCCGTGCGGCATCGATGCGGGCTTCAAGCTGACCCCCGAGCAGCTCGACGCCGCGATCACGCCAGCGACCAAGTGGCTGATCTTCAACTCGCCGTCGAACCCGACCGGGGCGGCTTATACCCGCGCCGAGCTGGCCGCGCTGGCGGAAGTGCTGGTGCGCCAACCGCAGGTGCACATCCTGTCGGATGATATGTACGAGCACATCGTCTATGACGGCTTCACGTTCGCGACGTTTGCCGAGGTCGAACCGGCATTGTACGAGCGCACGTTGACGGTCAACGGCGCGTCCAAGGCCTATGCGATGACGGGCTGGCGGATCGGTTATGCGGGCGGGCCCGTGGCTGTCATCAAGGCTATGGCGAAGCTTCAGTCGCAGTCGACGAGCAACCCCTGTTCGATCGCGCAGGCGGCGACAGTGGCGGCGCTGAACGGCGACCAGTCATTCCTGCTGACGCGCAACGCCGCGTTCGCCAAGCGCCGTGATCTCGTCGTCTCAATGCTCAATCAGACGCCCGGCCTGCGCTGCCCGCGGCCGCAGGGCGCGTTCTACGTCTATCCCGATTGCGCCGGACTGATCGGCAAGCATACCCCGGCGGGCGATGTGCTCACCGACGACGAGGCGGTGGCGGGCTATGCCACCCGAATTGAGGTGACGCTCGCGCCCGGCAATCGCCTGACGATCACCGACAAC
>CAXTTR010000134.1:467-6542 GCA_964247215.1 uncultured Sphingomonadaceae bacterium | reverse complement strand
CGTTCCGCATTAGTTATGCAACCGCCGATGCCGTGCTGGAAGAGGCGTGTATGCGGATCCAGCGGGCGGTGGGGCGGTTGGTCTGAACTAACAATCGTCTACTTCTTGCTGCTCTCCTCCCGTGAAGGCGGGAGGGGAGCAAGACGCCAGCGCCTGCTTGAACAGCCACACCCTTACCGCGCTCGACAAATTCGTCGTCCGCGCCTCATCGATTTCCGTCACGATTGCGTTAAGCGGCACACTCCGCGCCGCAGCCGCGGCGCGCAACGCCGTCCAGAACACCGGCTCCAGGCTGAGCGACGTGCAGTGCCCGGCGATCGACAGCGAGCCCTTGACCAGTCCGGCAACTTTGGCTTCGGGCACCTCAGTACATGTGCTGGCCACCGTTCATCGACAGCGTCGAGCCGGTGACGAAGCCCGCATCGTCGCTGACCAGGAACACTACGCCGCGGGCGATCTCGCCCGCCTGCCCCAAGCGTCCGGCGGGAATTTTGGCAACGATCTTCTCGAGTACGTCGGCGGGGACCGCGGCGACCATGTCGGTGTCGATGTAGCCAGGCGCGATAGCGTTGACAGTGACGTTGAATTTCGCGCCTTCCTGCGCCAGCGCCTTGGTGAAGCCGTGGATGCCCGATTTAGCGGCGGCGTAGTTGACCTGACCGTACTGGCCAGCCTGGCCGTTGATCGAACCGATGTTGACGATGCGCCCGAACTTGCGCGCCCGCATCCCGGCGAACGTCGCCTTCGCCATGTTGAAGCAGCCGCCCAGATTGACGTCCATGACCTCGCGCCACATCTCGTAGGTCATCTTCATGATCGTGCCGTCGCGGGTGATGCCGGCATTGTTGACGACGATGTCGACGGGCCCGAGATCGCTTTCGACCTTGGCGCAACCGTCGAGGCAGGCTTGATGATCGGCGACGTTCCATTGGTAGGCCGCGATGCCGGTGCGTTCGGTAAAGGCAGCGGCTTTCGCGGCATCGCCGCCATAGGTCGCGGCAACATTGATGCCGATGTCGCGCAGCGCGAGCGAGATCGCTTCGCCGATGCCGCGCGTGCCGCCCGTGACGATTGCTACCCGTGCCATGCGAAACTCCCCTGCGGCGATGTTACGCCGTGTTGATGTCAGTGCGGGGGCAGCCAGCCCGACAGCTCCCGCCGTACGATCTTATGCAGAAGCACCAGCCCGTCTGTCGAGACATTAAGGCATGGAAGGTAGGCAAAATCAGTGCCGCCGGCGGCTTCGAAAGTCTCGTGACCCTGCATCGCGATTTCTTCGAGCGTTTCGAGATTATCCGCCGAGAACCCCGGCGCGATCACGACGAGCTTGCGGATGCCCTCGCCCGGAAGCGCCGCGAGCGTTTCGTCGGTGTACGGCCGCAGCCACTCGGCGCGACCGAGCCGCGACTGGAAGCTGACCCGCAGCGACAACGAGAGGCGCTCGGCCAGCAGCCGCGCCGTCTTGCGGCATTGGCAATGGTACGGGTCGCCGCGATCGAGCGTCCGCCGCGGCATGCCGTGAAACGACGCCAGCAGCAGCTCGGGGGTGAAATCGAGTGTCGCCAACTGCGCCGATACCGAGTTCGCCAGCGCGTCGATATACGCCGGGTCGTCATGGTATGGCGGCAGCGTGCGTAAGGCGGGCTGCCACCGCCAGCCCTTGAGCGTGTCGAACACTTTCTCGTTGACCGTGCCCGTCGTGGCGCTCGAATATTGCGGGTACAGCGGCGCGATCAGGATGCGCTCGCAACCCGCCGCCTTGAGTACCGCCAGCCGCTCGGGGATCGACGGCGTTCCGTAGCGCATCGCCCAATCCACCAGCACCGCGCTGCCGAGCTCGTCCTGCAGCTCGGCGGCTTGCGCGCGGGTGATCCGGCGCAGCGGCGACTGACCCGTGTCATGGTCCCAGATCTTCGCATAGCTCGCCGCGGTGCGCTGCGGGCGCGTCGTCAGGATGACGGCGCGCAGCAGCGGCTGCCACAACAGCTGCGGCAGCTCGACGACGCGCGGGTCCGACAGGAACTCGGCGAGATAGCGCCGCACCGGGCCGGTCTCGGGCGCATCGGGGGTGCCGAGGTTGACCAGCAGCACGCCGATGTTGCCGACCGCGACCGGCGGGTGATCGGCGGGCAGCGCGCTGGTGTTACTCTCCAAGGCGGGCATCATCGGCAATGACTGTGGCGGCAGCGCGTTCATCGTGTCGTCCTCAAACCTGCTTGATCAGCGGCAGGTCGCGGTGGCGCTGGCCGGTCGCGGCGAAGATAGCATTCGCCACCGCCGGCGCGACCGGCGGCGTGCCGGGCTCGCCGACGCCGCCCATCGGCGCGCTGCTCGGCACGACAACGACAGTGATTGCCGGAGCCTCGGCGAGCGTCAGCATTGGCGCGGTGTCGAAGTTGACCTGCTCGCTGCGTCCGTGGTCGAAGGTGATCCGACCCTTCAGCGCTGCGCCAAGCCCGAACAGGATGCCGCCTTCAATCTGCGCGCGCACCCCGTCGGGGTTGACCACCGGGCCGCAGTCGATCGCGGCAACGACACGGCGCACGTGCGGGTCTTCGCCCGGCTTGCAGACAACCTCGGCGACCTCGGCGACAATGCTGCCGAAGCTCTCGTGAAGCGCGACCCCGCGCGCAACATTGGGCTCGATGACGCCGAGCGGCCCGGCGGCGTGGAGCGCGGCGCGCAGCACGGCAGCGTGGCGCGGGCTGTCGCCAAGCATCGCCAGCCGGAAATCGCCGGGGTCGACGCCAGCAGCATGCGCGCATTCATCGACGAAGCTCTCGACGAAGAACGCCGTGAAGCTGTGCGCGACCGAGCGCCAGAAACCGAGCGGCACGGCGACGTCGACCGGCACATGCTCAGCCAGCACCGCGCCGAAATCATACGGCATGCCGACGCTGCCCTCGACCGCGGCGGCGTTGGGCTTCACCTTGCCAGCCAGCGCCGGCAGGTTGCGGCTCATGAAGCTGACCGCAACGTCAGGTACAGCGACGCGGCTCGCCCAGGCGGTGATCCGCGGCGGCTGGTTGCCCTGCCTCGCCGATAACGTAGCGCGCATGCTGGCGGCGGCGGCGGGGCGGAACCGGTCCTGCGCAAAGTCCTCCTCGCGCGACCAGATCAGCTGCACCGGACGCTTGACGGCGCGGGCGATCAGCGCCGCCTGAACACAGGCATCATTTTCCGCCTTGCGCCCGAAGCCGCCGCCGAGCAGCGTCGGATATACCGTTACCGCGTCGTCCTCGACGCCAAGCGCCTTCGCCACCGACCACGTCGCTAACGACAGCGACTGCGTCGGTGCCCACAGCTCGCAGCGTCCGGCATCGACGCGCGCCGTCGCGTTCATCGGCTCAAGCGCGGCGTGCGCGAGGAACGGCACGCTATAGTCGGCGTGGATGACGCCCGGCTGGCCGAGCAGCGCCGCGGCGTCGCCCGATTTCTCTACGGTCCCAGCAGCTGCATCGTCGCCCAGCCCGGCCTTCAGCGTCGGCTCGATCCAAGGCCCGGCGGGCTTGGCCGAGTTGGCGAACACCGGCGCGAGCGTTTCGAGCGCAGTATGCGCACCGTACCACGTCGAGGCGACCACCGCGACCCAGCTCGGGCCATGCACGACATCGATGACGCCAGGGGTCGCCAGCACTACGCGGGTGTCGACGTGGAGCAGCTTGGGGTCGCCTGCCGGGCCGGACTTAACCGCGGCATAGACCATGCCCGGCAGCCGCACGTCGATGCCGAAGCGCGCGCTGCCGTCGGTCTTGCCCGGAATGTCGAGCCGCGGCACCGGCTTGCCCATCAATTTGCCAGAGCCCGCGGCGCGCAGCACCGGCGACGACGGCATGTCCTCGGCCGCCGCTTTGCCCGCGATATCGGCGAAGCGCACCCGCTTGGCCTTATAAACGATGAAGCCGTTGTCGGTGTCGCACTCGCTCCAGTCGACGCCCCAGTCACGCGCCGCCGCGCGGCATAGCATCTCGCGCGCCGCCGCGCCCGCCAGCCGCACCGGCTGCGCAAAGCCGCGCACCGAAGTGCTGCCGCCGGTCATCTGCAGGTCGTAGTGTGCCGCGATATTGCCCACCGTCCAGCGCGCGAAGCCGCGGAACAGCGTCGGCACTTCCGCCGTCGGATCGAGCGCGACGCCGCGGTTGGCGTACATCGGGTGCAGCGGCGCGGGCTCGACCGATATGGTGTTCCAGTCGGCCCCAAGCTCGTCGGCGAGGATTTGCGGCAGGCTGGTAAAGACGCCCTGCCCCATCTCCGCCTGCGGCACCGCGACAACGACGCGCCCGTCGGTGCCGATCTTGACGAAGCCGTTGATGACGGTCTCGTCCTTGGCCGCCGCCCAGTTGAGTGCGCGGGCACGCGGCCACAGCGCGAAGCCGACCGCTAGTCCCGCCACCGCGCCGGTACCGATCAGGAAGTTGCGCCGCGTCGTGCGCGGCTGCGGCAGTTCGGGTGTCAGCGCGGCAGGTGGCTGGGCATTCATGCAGCTGGTTTAGCGCGTGCGCGGCGCGATGTCGAAGGCGCGATTTGTCCTGACGCCGCGCGAAGCCAAAAGCCGCGCCGTCGCGTTCTACGCTCGTTAAGCAACAGGAAAGGGCCGCGGTGACGATCAACAACTGGCTGTGGCTCGGCTTTGCCGGGCTGGCGACCGGCGCGGTGATCCTGATGGCGATCGGCTGGAATCGGCGGACGCGCGACGAGGAGAACCACTATCTCATCCACGTTCTCGTATGCCTGACCGCGATGGCGTCGTACCTGGTGATGGCGTTCGGCAGCGGTGTCACGCATCTGAGCGACGGTCGCGACTTCTACTACGCCCGCTATGTCGACTGGTCGATCACGACGCCGCTGCTGCTGCTTGGACTTGGGCTGACCGCGCTGCACACGCCGTTCCGGCGCTGGGCGCTGCTGCTCGGCATCCTGTTCACTGACGTTTTCATGATCGTCACCGGGCTATTCGCCGGGCTTAGCCCGACCGGCTCGGCGGCGAAGTGGACGTGGTACCTGATCAGCTCGGGCGCGTTCGTCTTCATCTACTACGGCCTGTGGCTGCCGCTGCGTGCCGAGGCGGCAAAGTCGGGACCACGCGCCGCGGCGCTGTACCGGACCAACACGACTCTGCTGTCGGTGCTGTGGCTTGGCTACCCGCTGATCTTCCTGCTCGGCGACGAGGGTATCCGCGGCATCGGTCCGGTCACCAGCGCGGCCGCCTACACAATCCTCGATGTCGTTGCCAAGGTCGGTTACGGCATCGTCTCGTGGTACGGAACGAGAGCCAAGGCCACCGCCGACTTGGCAGCGGGTGAGATTCCCGAGCATGACCTGCGACCAGCGCCGGCGGCGTATCATCAGGTCGAGGCGGTAGGAAACTCGCCGAAGCGGGGCGGTGCGCCGACGGCGGGGCCGAACCGGAGCAAGACGCGGCGGTAGGCTTTCTAGCCCCCTCTCCTCTTGGGGAGGGGGTTGGGGGAGGGATATCCGATCCTATCCGGAAAGCGGTTAAGCTCCCTCCCCCCGGCCCCCTCCCCAAGAGGAGAGGGGGAGCAGAAGTAGAGAGTAGGTATCCTACACCACCACCTGCCGCGCCACCTCCATCGTCCGCCCGGCCGGCAGATTGAACCGGTCGCTCGCCCGTACCGCATTCCTGAACAGGAACGAGAACAACGACAGCCGCAGGCCGCTAAGCGCCGAATGCCTGCCCGCCACGACGGTGTCGCGTGTCCCGAAGAACACCGCGTGTTCGAAGTCAATCGTCCGCGGCAGCCCCGGCAGCGAGGCGACGGCGCGCGTCAGGTCAGGCTTTTCCATAAAGCCGTAGTTGACGCTGGCCTTCCAGAACCCCGGCGCCAGCTTCTCCACGCGGTCAAAGCTGTGCACAGGGATGACATCGGTGGACAACGCCTCGTCTAAGCGCCGCACGGACGCGCGCAGGCGGCCATCCGATCCCTTGTAACGCAGGATCGTTGCGCCCCGCTCCGTGAGGTCCTGCATTATGGCGCTCTGGTTGGGCACGGTGAACTGCTGCAGGTGGCTGCCATGGACGTCCAGCTTCTGGATGAGGACGAACAGGTCCATGTC
>CAXTTR010000134.1:0-457 GCA_964247215.1 uncultured Sphingomonadaceae bacterium | reverse complement strand
GCCGCGGCGTCTCCTCGAAGTTGATCCTGAGCGCAATGACATTCTCGTGCAGCGAGCCCATATTGCGGACGTATTCGACGATCGCCGCCGGAATCTGGTCGTTGGTGCGCGTCAGGAACACCGCGGTTCCGGGCACCCGCGGCGTGCCCTGCTTCTCGATCCGCGCAAAGAAGTCCCTGGCGGGCATCGACAGCGACGACAGCCGCGCGCGCAACACCGTCACGCCAGTGCGCCACGACACCATGATCGCATAAATGATGAAGCCGAGTGTCAGCGGAATCCAGCCACCCTGTGCGATCTTGGCGAGATTGGCGGTGAAGAAGCCGAGGTCGACCACCAGGAATACCCCCGCCGTCGGGATCACTGCCCACAACGGCCACTTCCAGATGCGCGCCATCGCCCGGATCAGCAGCAGCGTCGTCAGCACCATCGTCGTCGATACCGCCGTGCCATAGGC
>CAXTTR010000133.1:0-7959 GCA_964247215.1 uncultured Sphingomonadaceae bacterium | reverse complement strand
CCTGCCGCCCGAGCGCATCGCGCTGCGTCCAGCGGTGCCCCGCGACGCCGCCCGGCTGCTCAAAGTCACCCCCGACAGCCTCACCGACCTGCACGTCACCGACCTTCCCAGCCAGCTCCGCCGCGGTGATTGCCTCGTGTTCAACGACACGCGCGTCATCCCGGCGCAGCTGTTCGGGCACAAGCACAGCGCCAAGCTGCGCGTCACGCTGCACCAGCGCATCGACCACCGCCGCTGGTGGAGCTTCGTCCGCAACGCCAAGCGGCTGCGCATTGGCGACCGCATCGATTTTGGCGGTGCTGCACCGGGCTCCCTGGAGGGCGTCGTCGAGGCGCGCGGCGACGACGGCTCGGTCCAATGGCGCTTCGACAGCGCGCTGCCGTTCGACCAGGCGCTCGCCGCCGCCGGTCAGATGCCGCTGCCGCCGTACATCGCCAGTAAGCGCGCCGTCGATGCGCAGGACCTGACCGACTATCAGACCATCTATGCCGACAAGCCCGGTGCCGTCGCTGCGCCGACCGCCGGGCTGCACTTCACTCCCGAGCTGCTTGCTGCCATCGATGCGAGTGGCGCGACGCGCGAGACGGTGACGCTGCACGTCGGCGCGGGCACGTTCCTGCCGGTCAAGGCCGACGATACCGACGACCACGCCATGCACGCCGAAACCGGCAGCATCGATGCGGCGGCCGCGGCGCGGATCAACGCCGCCAAGGCCGCGGGCGGGCGTGTCATCGCGATCGGCACGACAGCGGCGCGGCTGCTCGAAAGCGCGTGGACGCCCGACGGCGTGCAGGCGTTCAACGGCGACACGCGCATTTTCATCACGCCGGGATTTCGCTTCGCCGTGATCGACGGGCTGTGGACCAACTTCCATCTGCCCAGGTCGACATTGTTCATGCTGGTCAGCGCGCTGATGGGGCTCGAGCGGATGCAGGCGGCGTACGCGCACGCGATCGAGCACGGCTATCGTTTCTACAGCTACGGTGACGCGAGCCTGCTGCTACCGCACGGTTAGACCACGGTTCAGCTCGGCCGCCTTACGGCTAAGCCAAGGTCCTTGTCCGGTAAATAACACTGCGGCAAAGATACTAAATTAAGTGGTGCCGCGTAATGACCGCTGCCAAGACGTGCGCTACCGGGGGCTGACACACTGACATGCTGTTTCAGACGCCGCCCTTCTTTGCATTCTTCGCGGTGTTCTTCGCCTGCTATGCGGCGACGATGCGGCGGCTGCGGCTGCAGAACTTCATCGTCATGGTCGCAAGCTACATCTTCTATGCGGTCTGGGACCTGCGTTTCCTGTCGTTGATCATCGTCGCCACCGCCGCCGCGTTCGTCGCCGGGCAGGGCGCGAGCGGCGAGCGCATCACCCGCCGCCAACTACGCGACGCCGCCACGCTGCTGCTGGTCGGCTGCACCGTTGCGTTCGGCCCGGGACTGCCGTCGACGCTTCGCTATTATCTGTTGTGCCTGAGCCTGATACCGCTGCTGTCCGGCTTTGCCTGGTTCGTCAACCGCCTGAGCCCCGAAGGCCGGGCTCGCGCGAGCACGATCGCGGGTGTGGTTTTCAACCTGCTGCTGCTCGGCTTTTTCAAATACTTCAACTTCTTCACCGACTCACTTGTCGGCCTGGCACGGCTCGGCGGCGCGGAGCTGTCCGACGTGACGCTGCGGATCGTGCTGCCGGTTGGAATCAGCTTTTTCACCTTCCAGAAGCTCGCCTACATCATCGACGTGCGCCGCGGCAAAGGCGAACCCGAGACCGACATCATCCGCTTCGGCGCGTTTGTCGCGTTCTTTCCGCAGCTCGTCGCCGGGCCGATCGAGCGCGCCGGGCACCTGCTCCGCCAGTTCGCGGTGCCGCGCCACCTGAGCTGGAGCAATACCGGCAGCGGCGGCGCGCTGTTTCTGTGGGGCATGTTCAAGAAGGTCGTCATCGCCGATAATCTCGCGGCGATGGTCGCGCCGGTGTTCCACGCTCCGGCACAGGCTACCGCGGGTCAGCTGATCGTCGCGCTGCTGGCGTTCACGTTCCAGATTCTCTGCGACTTCTCGGGCTATTCGGACATGGCGCGGGGCCTCGCGCGGGTGCTCGGCATCGATCTGATGATCAACTTCAACATCCCTTACGTGTCGCGGACCCCGTCGGAGTTCTGGACGCGCTGGCATATATCGCTGTCGAGCTGGCTGCGTGACTACCTTTACATCCCGCTCGGCGGCAACCGCGGCGGCAGGCTGCTCACCTACCGCAACCTGTTCCTGACGATGCTGCTCGGCGGGTTGTGGCACGGCGCGAGCTGGACGTTCGTCGCGTGGGGCGCTTTCCACGGCAGCATCCTTATCGTCTACCGCCTGCTCGGCATCGACCGCTGGGTCACCGAGGGCGAGCAGGGCACCGCCGCGGGGGCAGTCCGTGATGCCGGGCTGATCGTCATCATGTTCGCGCTGACCGTGTTCGGCTGGCTGCTGTTCCGCAGTCCCGACCTTGCCACCGTCGAGGCTTTCCTGCGCGGCATGGCGGCGGGGCATGGCTGGCTCGACGCGCCGTGGCGGACGCTCGGCTTCTACGTCGCGCCTTTATTGCTGGTTCAGGCATGGCAGCTCCACATCCGCGATCTCGAGTTCATGCCGCGGCTGCCCGGCTTCGTCAGGCTCAACGCTGCGTTGTTCATGCTGTTCGCCGCCATCTTCCTGTCGCCGTGGGGGGCGTCCAACTTCATCTACTTCGACTTTTGACGGTGCTGCGCCGCCTGTTCACGGTCGTCGCGATTGTTGCCTATGCGCTGGTATTCGGCGAGTTCTTCCTGCGCCTGCTGGTGCCGCAGCCGCTCGTTCCGCGCTATGTCACCGGCAGCGCCGACGGCATCCGCGCCAATATGCCGAACGTCGCGTTCCGCCAGTGGACCCCCGAGGTCGATGTCACGGTGCGCTACAACAATGCCGGGATGCGCGACGACCGTCCCGCACCGCCGCTCGCCAAGGCGCCCGGCGAGTGCCGAGTCGTGCTGCTCGGCGACAGCTACTTCGTCGGCTTCGAGAGCGACTATCCGCACAGCTTCGCCAAGCAGCTCGAAGACGGCCTGCGCGCCCGTGGACGCAATTGCCGCGTCCTCGATTTCGCCGTCAGCGGCTTCGGCACCGGCGAGATGCTGATCGCCTTGAAGCAGCGCGCGCTGCAGTATCACCCCGACATCGTGCTGATGTCGTGGCACGCCACCGACCCCGACGACAACATCCGCTCGAACCTGTTCAAGCTCGACGAGGACGGACACCTGGTGGCGACGGGCCTGCCGTTCCTGCCCGGCATCGAGATCAGCGACCGCTTGATGCGCTGGCCGGGTTACCGTTGGTTGATCGAGAACAGCCAGCTGTACAGCGCTGTCCGCGAGCGTGCGGGCGGCATCACCAAGGCGCTGCTGGTCAAGGCGCGCATCGAGGCGCTGCGTGGCGGCAGCGCGGCGACGCCAGCCGCCAGTGCTCCCGAGGAGGGCGTGCTGCCACCCGCCAACACGCGCCCGGGCTCGCCGGCGCTCGACAATGCGCTTATCTTCGCGGTCAACGACGCGGCGCGTGCCGCTGGCGCGAAGTTCATGGTGTTCGACATCCCGGCGCGCAAAGCTCGCGACGAGTTCATGACGATGCGCGACTGGCTGCCGCAACCGGTTCTGTTCGAGCTGCCGGTGGTCAGCCCGATCGAAGCGTTTCGTGCTGCTCATCCGCAAACCGCGCCGATTTACCTCGAGCGTGGCCAGCTGCACTGGACGGCGCGCGGCAATGCGGTTGCGGCGAAGGTGGCGGCGGACGCGATTATCACGCAAGGGTGGCTCTCGCCGGGAGCCAGCGCCGCTGCTGGCGGCTTTACACCGAAACGGGACGCCCCGTCATGACGAGCACGCAAGAGCGCAGGGCGGACATCGCGGCGACACCGCGCGTCAGTGTCGTGATCCCGCATCTCAACCAGCTCGAGGCGCTCAGCGAGTGCCTCGTCTCGGTCGAGCAGCAAGCAATCGGTGGTGGCGAGACCCAGATCATCGTGGTCGACAATGGCTCGAACGTCTCGCTGGCGGGCGTCCAGGCCGCTCACCCTCAGGTGCGGTTTCTAAGCGAACCGCAGCCGGGCCCCGGCCTCGCGCGCAACCGCGGCGTCCTCGCCGCGACCGCGCCGGTGCTGGCGTTCATCGATGCCGACTGCCGCGCCGAGGCCGGCTGGCTCGCCGCCGCACTCGCCGCGGTTGAACCCGACCCGGCGCGCACGGTCGTCGGCGGCGATGTCCGCGTGCCGTTCGCCGATCCGCGTCACATCAGCCCGACCGAGGCTTACGAAGCGGTATTCTCCTACCGCCAGCAGATGTTCATCCGGACACATCGCTATTCGGGCACCGGCAACCTCGCGATGGGGCGCGCGGTGTTCGATGCCGTCGGGCCGTTCGGCGGCATCGACACCGCCGAGGACATGGAATGGGGCCTGCGCGCCAATGCGCTCGGCTATGTCACGCGCTATGTGCCCGGCATGATCATCTATCATCCGGCGCGGCCCGACTTCGCGGCGCTGGCGACGAAGTGGCGGCGGCACGTTCGCCATGCCTGGAACGACTATCAGACCGCCGGCCAGCCGCGCTGGCGATGGCGGCTGCGTGCCGCCGCGGTGCTTGCTTCGATCGGTGTGCACGGCGTCAAGATGCTGACCTCGGACCGCGTTCCCGGTCTCGCCAACCGGCTGCGCGGCGTCGGCATGCTGATCCGCACGCGCCGGTTCCGCGCCGCCGAGATGCTGCGTGTCGCAAGCGCACCGGCGGAGTCGGGCGCGCTGTTCTGGAACCGCGAGAGTTAATGTGCTGTCGCAGGCGTTAGGCAACAAGCGCTCGTTGCCCCAGCGCAAGCTGGGGCCCATGTCCGGGCAACAGCGTAAACTTCCCCGACATGGACCCCAGCTTGCGCTGGGGCAACGGCGTGTATGGAAACGTCATGGAAGCTGAACGCGGCTTAGCTTTACTTACCCACACTATTTTCGGTGTGCCCGTCGCCGTGTTGCAGACCGCTTCCGCGATCGCCCTGATCGAGGCCGCATTAGTCGCCCATCGCCGCCTCAATGTTGTGTTCTGTAACGCCCACACGCTCAATCTTGCGGTGGAGGACGCTGCATATCGTGAGATACTGGCCCGCTGTTTGTGCCTGAATGATGGCATAGGCGTCGATCTGGCGAGCCGGCTGCTTTACCAGACGCGCTTTCCCGAAAACCTCAACGGCACCGACTTCACCCCCGCGCTGCTCGACCAGATCGCCCGTCCGCTGCGGATATATCTGCTCGGTGCCAAGCCGGGCGTGGTCGCGCGCGTCGCGCAAGCCATGGCGGCACGCTGGCCGCGGCACACCGTCACCGGTTTTCGCTCAGGTTACTTCGGTTCCGCCGAGGCAGCGCAGGTCGCCGACGCCGTCCGCGCCGCACAGCCCGACCTCGTACTGATCGCGATGGGCAACCCGCGGCAGGAGCAGTGGGCGGACGCCTTCACCGGCTTCGACGGCGTCACCATGTCAGTCGGTGCGTGGTTCGACTTCTTCGCTGGCGAGGTGCCGCGTGCGCCGGCTCTCTTCCGGCGGCTGCGCGTCGAGTGGCTGTTCCGGCTTGGCCTCGAACCTGGCCGGATGTGGCGGCGCTATCTGGTCGGCAATGCCGTGTTCCTGGCGCGGGTCGCGGGGCAGCGGCTGCGGTCGAAGTAGACTCAGGGGCACAAGCCGCTACACCACCGCCCAATGACCCGCCCGCGTTTCGCCTTCACCATCGCCGCCACCGACGGCGCGGCGCGGACCGGCAGCATCGCGATGCGGCGCGGTGATATCGCGACGCCCGCGTTCATGCCGGTCGGCACCGCGGCGACGGTCAAGGCGATGCGTGCCCGCGAAGTACGCGCTGCCGGGGCCGACATCATCCTCGGCAATACCTATCACCTGATGCTGCGCCCGACGGCGGAGCGTATCGCGCGGCTCGGCGGGCTGCACGCGTTCATGGGCTGGGAGCGCCCGATCCTGACCGATAGCGGCGGCTATCAGGTGATGTCGCTCGGCGAGCTGACCAAACTCACCGAGGACGGCGTGACGTTCAAGTCGCACCTCGACGGCTCGCGGCACCTGATTACGCCGGAGCGCTCGATGGAGATCCAGCGGCTGCTGGGCAGCGACATCGTGATGGCGTTCGACGAGTGCACGCCGTTCCCGGCAACGCAGAGCCAAGCGGCGGCGTCGATGGCGCGCTCGATGCGCTGGGCACAGCGATCGCGCGACGGCTTCGACAGCGGAAGCGAGCACGCCGGGCGGTCGGCGCTGTTCGGTATCCAGCAGGGCTCGATGGATCAGGCGCTGCGTGGCGAGTCGGCGGCGGCGCTGCAGGACATCGGCTTTGACGGCTATGCGATCGGGGGGCTCGCGGTCGGCGAGGGGCAGGACGCGATGTTCGGCGTGCTCGACTTCGCCACCGGTCAGCTGCCGGTCGACCGGCCGCGCTACCTGATGGGTGTCGGCAAGCCCGACGACATCGTCGGCGCGGTGCTGCGCGGCGTCGACATGTTCGACTGCGTGCTGCCGACGCGCTCGGGCCGCACGGGGCAGGCGTTCACGCACGACGGCCCGCTCAACCTGCGTAACGCGCGCTTTGCCGAAGACCTAGCGCCACTCGACGCCGACTGCGGCTGCCCGGTATGCGAGTCGGTGAGCCGGGCTTATCTCGCGCACCTTGTCCGCAGCGACGAAATCCTCGGCGCGATGCTGATGACCGAGCACAATATCTGGTTTTACCAGCAGCTCATGGCCGCGCTGCGGAGCGCAATAACCGAGGGCAGGGCGACCGCGTTCGCAGCGCAGTTCGTCACCCGCTATAGGGCGAGAGCCGCTACCGCCCCCTGAACTTCGCCGCGCGCTTCTGCAGAAACGCGGCCACGCCCTCGGCGAAATCAGCGCTGCGTCCGGCGAGGCGCTGGTGCACGCGCTCGACGTGCAACGCCTGCGTCAGCGGCAGGTCGAGGCAGGCGCGCAGGCCTTGCCGGATCAGCGCATAGCTTTGCGTCGGCCCCACGGCGAGCTTGGCGCCGAGCTTGTCGACGGTTGGCTTGAGTTCGGCATCCGTGGCAGTCGCGTAGATCATGCCCCAGTCGAGCGCCATCGCGGCCGGAATCTTATCGCCAAGCATCATCATCGCCTGCGCCCGCGCCTTGCCGACCAAGCGCGGCAGCACCCAGGTCACGCCGACATCGGGGACGAGCCCGATGTTGACAAATGCCAGCAGGAAGTACGCCGACTCCGCCGCGACAACAATATCGCCCGCCAGCGCCAGGCTGCATCCCGCGCCCGCTGCGGGACCATTGACCGCGCAGATAATCGGCAGCGGCAACGCGTAAAGCCGCTCGAGCAGCGGGTTGAAGTGTGTCTCGAGCCGCGCTCCCGTGTCGTTGACGGGGGCCGCTCCACCATCGGCGCTGCTCGTCGCGAGGTCGGCGCCGCTGCAGAATGCTCGTCCGGCTCCGGTGATGACGAGGACGCGCGCCCGGCTTTTCCCGGCCTGCACGTCGTCACGGAGACGGTCGACGGCGTCGATCACCTCCGCCAGCATGTCGGTCGTCAGCGCGTTGAGCGCCTGTGGGCGGTTGAACGTCAGCGTGACGACGCCGTCGGCTTCGGAGAGCAGGATATCCTTGTATGCCATGCGAAGCTCCTCGCGCCCTGATGCTTGCGACGGCTTACCCGCGCGCCTTGACCAGCATGAACGCAGGCGGGCCGTCGCTGCCGAAGCCGACCTCGGCCGGGCCGTCGTTCCGGTGATCGTCGCGACTGTCGCGGTGATCGTCGCGGCGCGGCTCGCGGCCACCGCCGCGAGCCCGGGTATCACGGCGGGGCTCGTCGCGCCGGGGCTCGTCACGCCGGGGCTCGTCGCGTACAGCATTGCGGCGCGGCTCGGGCGCGGCAGCATGC
>CAXTTR010000132.1:0-7994 GCA_964247215.1 uncultured Sphingomonadaceae bacterium | reverse complement strand
AGCCATGCCATCCTATTGGACCGGCTAGTTTGCGTAGTCAAGTGCATAATTGCCACGATATCATCCCAGAACAGATACAGCGGCTGGTAGAAAGCGGTGGTGCCGTAAGAATTGTAAGGCTGCGCATTGTAGAAACTGTCGCTGTCCGACAGCACCGCGATCACGGTCGGCTTGTTGAACGTCTTGTCGAGGATCAGCGGGCACCCGGATCGCCCGGCCCGACCGTGCCCTCAGTGGACAGCGCATTGTCCTTGAAAACGTCGAAATCATAGCGGTTGGCGTGGTTGGGGCTCTCGAAGTCGATCTGGTACAGGTTCTGCGGCAGGCCGTCGGGCGAGCCGAACAGGAAACTGTCCTGGTCGTCGAGCGAGCCGAGGATGCCGATGTGATTCTCCGCCAGCCGGCGGCGGTAGTCGATGCCGCCCACCGCGCCGGTCGAGCGTCACCAGCGCGACGTCGCCTTGCAGGAAGTTCTGCCCGATACCGAGTCGGGTCGGGTCCGGATTGTAGACGACCTGATTGGCGTTGTAGAGGAATTGGCCGGGTTGCTCTGCCATTTCAGCGCGCCGCGCGGATACTGGCCCACGGCGGAATTGCCCGCCGTGTTGTTGCTGGAGTTGGATCATCTGGCCGACGCCGGTGATGTTCTGGGGGTCCACCGCCGTGGTCGGCGTCGCAGGCGGCGTGACCACGACCGCGGGGTCGGGCGTCGAGCCGTCCGGTGCCGTCCGCGCGCCCACGGTCCCCGCGAGCCCGGTCAGTACGCTGGACAGCAGGAACCCCGCCCGCAATAGCTGGCGGGCGCGCGGCATTGTGGTCGGCATGTATAGTCCTCTTAAGCGAACGAGCGTCGCCTTGCCCCAACGATCAATGCCCCGGTTAATTACGGTCACGCCTTTGATTGATCGGCAAGCCGTTCGCCACGCGCGTGCCCTTCGTGCAACAGGTGGACGCGCTGGCGCGCGGGCCGGTTCGGGGCTAACGCGACGCGATGATCCGCCGCCCCTTGTTCGCCGCCGCGCTGATCGCCAGCGCCGCCTGCCTCGCGCAGAGCTCGTCGCCGCCGCCCAATGTGCCGGGCCGCGCGAACCTGCCCGCCAGCCATGCGCTCCCCTTTCGAGTAGCCACGATCGGGACGTTCGACACCCCGTTCGCGATGAAATTCCTGCCCGCCGCGTTGAACTTCCTGCCCGATGGCGTCCTGCTCGTGACGGAAAAGGCAGGGGTGCTCAAGATCCGCTGGCCCAACGGCGGGGTGAAGACGATCGCTGGCGTGCCCAAGGTTGCGCAGGTCGATCAGGGCGGCCTGCTCGACGTGATCGCCGCGCCCGACTTCGCGCAAAGTCATGCTATCTACCTTACCTATTCCGAGCCCGCCTCCGCCACTGGCAGCCAGCTCGCGATGGCACGGGGCCGCTTGTTGGAGCGTATCATCGACCACGGGACTCCATCTTCGGTGTTGGAGCTCGACGATGTGACGGTCCTGTGGCGCTCAGGCTCGGCGGGCGAGGGTGGGCAGTTCGGCGCGGTGATCGCCTTCGCGCCCGACGGCCGCTCGCTATTCCTGTCCTCGGGCGAGCGGCAGCGCTTCACGCCCGCGCAGGACCCGAGCCAGGCGCTGGGCAAGATCCTGCACCTGACGCTCGACGGCCAGCCCTGGCCCGGCAATCCCGGCCACGGCAAGCTCGGCGCGGCGACGGTCGCCGTCACCGACCCGCCCAAGGATACGCAGGTCGCCAAGACACTCCACGGCCGCACCGTCCCCGCGCGCCGCCCCAACATCACCCCCGCCGAGACCTGGAGCGTCGGCCACCGCAACCCGTACGGGCTGCAGTTCGACGCGGCCGGGCGGCTGTGGGAGATCGAGATGGGTCCCAAGGGCGGCGACGAGCTCAACCTCATCCTGCCCGGACGCAATTACGGCTGGCCCAACGCCTCCAACGCGACCAATTACGACGGCGTGCCGATCCCCGCCCAGCGCGCGGGCGACGGCTACGAAGCCCCGAAGCTGTGGTGGAACCCGTCGATCGCGCCGAGCGGGCTGATGCTCTATTCGGGCAAGCTGTTCCCGCAATGGCGCGGCTCCGCGTTCATCACCGGGCTGTCGGGACAGGCGCTGGTCCGCGTCAAGCTCGACGGCGACCGCGCGACGCCGGGCGACCAATGGGCGATGGACACCCGCCTGCGCGACGTGGTCGAGGCCCCCGACGGCGCGATCCTGCTGCTGACCGACGAGGGTAAGCTGCTGCGACTGACGCCGAGGTGAGCACAAGCGCAATGAGCTGACCCGACCGACGCTTCTCATCCGTCACCCCGGACTTGATCCGGGGTCCCGCTTCTGCTTGCGAGCGGTGAGAAGAAGCGGGACCCCGGGTCGAGCCCGGGGTGACGGTGATCTCACGATCTGACCTGAGCGGCCCTACTCCCGCGCCACCAGGAAGTTGAACCGCGCGGTCGCGATCGGCTCGTTGCGGTCGTCTTGCCACGCCACCGCGTCGACATTGGCGACGCGCGTCCCCAGCCGCGTCACCACGCCCACCGCGCGCGTCTCCTTTTCGCGCCCGCCGCGGCGGTAATCCACGGTGACGTTGATCGGCTTGACCCGCCCGCCGCCGTCCTCCGCCAGCGCGTGTTGCACGCCGGCGATCGCCGCCATCTCGAGCAGCCCGGCCAGCGCGCCGCCGTGCAGGAACCCCGGCCGCCCCGTCACCGCCTCGCCGAACGGCATCACCAGCACCGGCGCGCCCTCCCCGTCCGCCTCCTGACGGACGCCGAGCACGGCGGCGAAGGGCGGCGGCGCGGTCATTCGGTCACCATGAACGTGCCCGCGACATGCGCGACCAGGTCCGCCGGGTCGCCGTCATGCGCGCATCCCCGCACGAACGCGACCGAGCGCGCGATCCGGTAGCATTCGCCGCGCCCGATCACGGTCGTTCCCGGTCGCGCCGCGCGCAGATAATCGACCCGCAGGTCGAGCGTCGCGTGCGCCACGAACTTGCCCCGCCGCCGCCACACGCCGCAGCTGGTCGCCATGTCCATCAGCGTCACGATCGGGCCCGAGGCGAGCACGCCCGTCTCCGGGTCGCCGATCAGCTCCTCGCGGTACGGCAGGCTCAGCTCGGCCCAGTCCTCGCCCTGCGCGTGGAACGCAATGCCGAGCCGCGCGCCATGGCCATAGCGGTGGGACAGGAGGCGCTGGACGTCGAAGCTCACGCGCGCCGCCTACACGCCCGGTTCCCGCGCGCCAAGCGAGCGGCTATCCTGCCAGCCCTAGGAGAGACATACATGACGGACCGCGTCACCATCGAGATCAGCGACGGCGTCGCCGACGTGCGGCTCAACCGCGCGGACAAGATGAACGCGCTCGACCCGGCGATGTTCGCCGGGATCGCGGACGCGCTGGCGCGGGTCGACGCGATGGCGGGGCTGCGCTGTGTGGTGCTGTCGGGCGAGGGTCGCGCGTTCTCAGCGGGCCTTGACATGGCGAGCATGGCCGCGGGCGGCTCGGGCAACCCGCTCGGCGCACGCACACATGGCCCCGCGAACCTGCCGCAGCACGTCGCCTGGGGCTGGCGCGCGCTCGGCGTTCCAGTGATCGCCGCGGTGCATGGCGTCGCGTTCGGCGGCGGGTTGCAGATCGCCGCCGGCGCGGATGTCCGCATCGCCCATCCCGACGCGCGCTTCGCGGTCCGTGAGCTGCACTGGGGCATCGTCCCCGACATGGCGGGGATGGCCCTGTGGCGCACGGCGGTACGCGACGACCATCTGCGCGAGCTGACCTATACCGCGCGCGAGTTCGGCGCAGGCGAGGCGGAACGGCTCGGCTTCGTGACCCGGCTGGCGGACGATCCGCGCGCGGCGGCGCTGGCGCTGGCGGCGGAGATCGCCGCGCGCAACCCGCACGCGATCCGCGCCGCCAAGCGGCTGATCACCCGCGCCGCCGACGCCGACGCCCCCGCGCTGCTCCAGGCGGAGAGCGACGAGCAGCTCGCGCTGCTGCGCTCCCCCAACCAGGTCGAGGCGGTGCGCGCCAACATCGAGCGGCGCGCGCCGGTGTTCGGAGACTGAAGTCGGGAGGGTCGGCCACGCCCACCCTCCCCAAGGCATCACAACCCGAACGACACCCGCAGATACCCGAACTGCCCCGGCACGTCGTAGGTGGTCGGGTCGTAATTGTTGAGGCTGCAGCTGTAGCAGGCGGGCGGGTCGTTGTTGAACACGTTGTTGACGCCCACCGTCAGCGCCAGCCGCCGGTTCATCCAGCCGGGCCGGAACTGGAGCTGGACATCGCCATAGAAGCGGCTGCCGAGCCGGTTGCCGCCGTCGATCTCGGTCACCGCGTCGATGTAGCGGCCGGTGAAGCTCGCATTGACGGGCCCCAGCGTCCAGTCGACGATGCCCGTGCCCTTGAACCGGGGATAGGCCTGGTCCGGGCTGCCGCGCTCCGAGCTATCATAGATGGTCACGGTCGACCCGGTCGTCGACGGCACGCTTTCCTGATAGCGCAGCAGGTAATTGCCGAGGACGCTCAGCCCGAACAGGCCGTAATGCGTCTGCCGCGTGCGGAAGTTGAACGTCACGTCGATGCCGCGCGTCTTGATCCCGCCGGTGTTGAGCAGCACGCCGTTGATCGACGAGATGAACCCCGCCGGCGTGCGCCGCACCGCCGCGCAGCTGAGCGGGTCGCCGGTCAGCGCGCAGCGGCTGAGCAGCACGTCCGCGCCGATCGACGAGATCGCACCGTTGACCTGCACGTCATAGTAGTTGACCTCAAGGCTCAGCGCGCTCGCAAAGCCGCCTCGCGCCCAGGCGGGGCTGTAGACGCCGCCGAACAACAGGGTGCGCGCGGTTTCCGGCTTCAGCGCGGCATTGCCGCCGGTCAGCACCGGCAGCTGCCCGCCCTGAGGCTCGGCATAGCTGCCGTTGGCGGGAACGCCGTTGGCGATGCAGTTGGCGCGCACGGTCGCGGAACTCTGAAACAGCGAGCCCGTGACGTTGGTGCACGGATCGGACAAGGGCTGGTCGAACCGCGACCGCGCGCCGTACAGCTCGCCGATGCTCGGCGCGCGCAGGCTCTGCGCGTAGGAACCGCGCAGCAGCAGGTCCGTCACCGGCTTCCACAGCGCGCCGCCGGTCAGCGTGGTGTTGCCGCCGAAGCTGGAGTAATTGGAATAGCGCGCCGCCCCGTTCAACTCGAGCGAGCTGAAGAACGGCCGGTCCTTGATGAGCGGCGCGCGCAGCTCGCCATAGACCTCGTCGACGCTGAAGCTGCCGCTCGCCGCCTGCGCCGGGATGTCCGCGCCCAGCCCCGCCTGGATCACCGGATCGGGGGTGAAGCTGCCGAACTGATAGCGATGCTCATAGCCGAGCGCGACCCCGACCGGCCCGCCGGGCAGGTCGAACAATTCGCCGGTCAGGTTTGCCTCGTAATCGTTGAGCTTCTGGCGGCTGCGGTCGCGCTCGTCGAAGCCGACGAACGCCAGCATCGCCGGGGTGACCGAGCCCGCGCCGCCGAAGATGTTGAAGGGCACGCACGCGCCCGTGCATCCCGACACCGGCCCCAGCGCCTGCGCCAGTCTGGCGGCGTTGATGTTGCCCGTGAACAGCTGATGCGCGTCGTTGAGGCCGATCACCGCGTTGACGTCGTAGAACCAGCTGTGGCCGAACAGCTGGAACCGCCCGTCGATCGTGCCGGTGACCGAAAAGGTATCGACATTCTGCGTGTAGGTCCGCTGTCCCGCCTCGACCAGGCGGCGGGCGATGAAGCTGTAGTTGGCCGGTGTGCCGTTCGTGCCCGACGACAGCGTCATGCCGAACGGGTTGTAGGGATTGGTCCTGTCAATCGAGATCGTGTCGAGCAAATTGCCGTTGCCCGCGTCGGGGCCGACGAACAGCGGCAGGAACGCGGCCTGATTCTGCGAATTGCGCCGGTTGTACACCGCCTTGACGCGCAGGTTGAGCGCGTCGCTGAACTCGGCGCGCGCGTTGACGAACGCGCCATAGCGCTCGTTCGGCGTCTCGAAATAATTGAACGGCGCGAAGTTGAACCGGTCGGCGCTCGTGAACTGCTTGTAGTCGCCCGTCGCCAGCGTCGGGTCGAACACCGGCGTCCGCCCGATCACCGGCGCGCGCAGGGTAATGTTGTAATCGCCGATGATGAACCGGCCGTTGGGCGTCGCGCTGCTGCACCCGCCGATCGGATCGGTGCAGCTCGTCTGGCCCGGATTGGGAAACAGCGAGATCGACCGGGCCGACGAGCGGACCGCGTCCTGCTTGATGTAATCGCCGCCCGCGACGATGTGGACCTTGTCGCTGCCGACGCCATAGCTCAGCTGATAGTTCTGCGTCTGGCCGTCGCCCTGCCGGAACTGGCCGTATTGCGCGCTCGCGAGCAGGCCGTTCTGGCGCGTCTTGGTGATGATGTTGACGACGCCCGCGATCGCGTCGGAGCCGTAGAGCGGCGACGCGCCCGACTGGAGCACCTCCACCCGCTCGATCATGCCGTCGGGAATCGAGTTAAGGTCGACGGTGCCGGGAATGCCGCTCGCCGATGCGCCGTTCACATAGCGCAGGCCATCGACCAGCACGAGTGTCCGCTTGGCCCCGAGATAGCGCAGGTCCACCGTCGCCGAGCCCGCGCCGACGCCGCCGCCATCGGGCGGGTTGCCGAGATTGCCGCTGTTGTTGAACCGGGTGTTGAGCCCGCCCGCCGAGCTGGGAATGCGTTGCAGCACGTCCGCGATCGAGGACAGGCCGGTCTTGGCGATCGCCTGTTGGTCCACCGTCACCACGGGCGAGGCCTGGTCGAGCGGGTCGCGGCGGATGCGCGAGCCGGTGACGACCACCTCGCCGCCCGCGGCGGGCTGATCGTCCGCGCGCGCCGCGACATCGCCCGCATTGTTGCTCGAGGTCGCCGGCGCCGCCTGCCCCCAGGCCGACCCGGTCGTCAGCGCCGCCGCCAGCGCGAGTCCCGCGACTCCCGCTCGAATAGCCCTGTTCACGTCACGCATTGAAAAACAGCCCCCTGTCCGATTGTGCTCCCCTCCCGCATTTTTTGGCCATGATGCCGGTTTTCGCCGGGCCGACAAGCCTTGCGGTACGGATAACCCGCGGCAGAAGTGAAAAATAATTGTTGCAATCTGATGAACAACGTCATTTCATGTCGTTAGCGCTACGGCATCGGACACGAGCAAATCGTGGCGGCGAGAATGGTCGGTGATCCGGCCCGATCGCCCGGCGTCACCGGAGAGGGTGGTTCGAAAGGTCGCCCGGTCGCCTGGCCGGTGCGTCACGGCCCGTTCGGGCCCGCGGGAGCGCGGCGATGGTCTGGTGTGAACCAAAGCAATGGCGCGCTGCGATCGCGCGTCCGAACCGTCCGGCCTGAGCCGCCGCCGTGCCGCCCATCAATCTTCGCGCGGCACGACCATCCGACATCCCGGCGCTCGATCGCCTGATCGCCGCGTCGGCGCGCGCGCTCGGACGCGGCTTCTATGCGGACGCGGAGATCGAGGCGGCGATCGCACATGTCTATGGCGTCGACTCCGCGCTGATCGCGGACGGCAGCTACCTCATCGCGGAGATCGGCGGCGCGATTGTCGGCTGCGGCGGCTGGAGCGGGCGCGCGACCCTGTTCGGAGGCGACGGCTATGCCGGTCGAACGTCCGGCCTGCTCGACCCCGCCCGCGACGCCGCGCGCATCCGCGCCTTTTTCGTCGCGCCGGGCTTCGAGCGACGCGGCGTCGCCACGGCATTGCTGCAAGCGTGCGAGGCGGCAGCCGCGGCGGCCGGGTTCGCGCGCGCGGCGCTGATGGCGACGCGACCGGGCGTGCCCTTCTACCTCGCGCATGGTTATCGCGCCGGGCCGGTCACGACCATCGACGCGGGCGGGACCGGCGTGGCGTTCATCCGGATGAGCAAGGCGGTGTTGCTGCAACGCAACACGTTCATCGAAACGCAATATTCGGCTCGGCTTCACGACTTAAGTGCTTGCGACT
>CAXTTR010000131.1:0-7998 GCA_964247215.1 uncultured Sphingomonadaceae bacterium | reverse complement strand
GCAGGCGCTATCGCCCGAATGCACCCCTGCTTCTTCGATATGCTGGAGCACGCCCGCGACGAAGACTGCTGTACCGTCCGCAAGCGCGTCAACGTCGACCTCGATCGCGTCGCGCAAATAGCGGTCGATCAGTACCGGTGACCCGTCAGAGACTTGCACGGCTTCGCGGATGTAGACGTCGAGCTGCGCGGTCGTCTCGACCACCTCCATCGCGCGCCCGCCAAGCACGTACGACGGCCGCATCAGCACCGGATAGCCGATGCGCTCGGCGACCGCGACCGCCTCGTCGCGGGTCCGCGCGATGCCGTTCTCGGGCTGGCGCAGACCAAGCCGCTCGATCAGCGCGGCAAAGCGCTCACGGTCCTCCGCCAAGTCGATGTTGTCGGGCGATGTGCCGAGGATCGGGATGCCAGCGTCCTTCAAGCGCTGCGCGAGCTTGAGCGGCGTCTGCCCGCCGAGCTGGACGATGACGCCCTTCAGCGTGCCGTTGCGCTGCTCGACATGCAGGACTTCGAGCACATCCTCGCCGGTAAGTGGCTCGAAATACAGCCGGTCCGAGGTGTCATAGTCGGTCGATACCGTCTCGGGGTTGCAGTTGATCATGATCGTCTCGTAACCCGCGTCTCCCAATGCGAAGCAAGCATGACAGCAGCAGTAATCGAACTCGATCCCCTGACCGATCCGGTTCGGCCCGCCGCCAAGGATGACCACCTTCTCGCGCGCCGTCGGGTTGCTCTCGCACTCGGGCTCGCCGAAGCTCGGAGCCTCATAGGTCGAGTACATGTACGGCGTCTTCGCCTCGAACTCGGCGGCGCAGGTGTCGATGCGCTTGAACACCGGGCGGACGCCGAGCGCGTGGCGGACGGCGGTGACGGTTGCCTCACTCTGACCGGTCAGCATCGCCAGGCGCGCGTCGGAAAAGCCCATTGCTTTCAGGCGACGCAGGCCCGCCTGATTGTCCGGCAGCCCCGTCCGACGCACCTCGACTTCCGCCGCAACAATCTCCTCCATCCGGTTGAGAAACCACGACTCGTAGAACGTAATAGCGTGGACCCGCTCGACCGGCCACCCTGCCCGCAGCGCCTGCGCCGCAACGCGCAGCCGGTCGGGCGTCGGCAGCGACAGCGCCGCGGCGATCTCATCGTCGCTCGCGCCCACCAAGCTTTCGACCTCGTCGAAGCCGCTCAGCCCGGTCTCCAGCCCTCGTAATGCTTTCTGCATGCTTTCGGGGAAGGTCCGCCCGATCGCCATGACCTCGCCGACCGACTTCATCGCGGTCGACAGCAGGTTTGATGCACCCTTGAACTTCTCGAATGCGAAGCGCGGGATTTTGGTGACGACATAGTCGATCGTCGGCTCGAACGCCGCCGGCGTTGCGCCGGTGATGTCGTTGGTGATCTCGTCGAGCGTGTAGCCGACCGCAAGTAGCGCGGCGACCTTGGCGATCGGGAAGCCGGTCGCTTTCGACGCCAGCGCCGACGAGCGGCTGACGCGCGGGTTCATCTCGATAACGACCAGGCGCCCGTCCTTCGGGTTGACCGCAAACTGGACATTGGATCCGCCGGTTTCGACACCGATCTCGCGCAGACAAGCGATGCTCGCGTTGCGCATGATCTGATATTCCTTGTCGGTCAGCGTCAGGATCGGCGCGACCGTGATCGAGTCGCCGGTGTGGACGCCCATCGGATCGACATTCTCGATACCGCAGATAATGATGGCATTGTCGGCGCGGTCCCGCACGACCTCCATCTCATACTCTTTCCAGCCGAGCACCGACTCCTCGACCAGCACTTCGGTGGTCGGCGAGGCGTCGAGCCCGCCGGTCACGATGTCGATGAACTCCTGCCGGTTATAGGCGATGCCGCCGCCGGTCCCGCCCATCGTGAACGACGGCCGGATAATCGACGGCAGCCCCACGAAATCAAGCGCTTCGAGCGCTTCGCCAACGCTATGCGCGATCTTGCTGCGCGGGCTTTCCAGCCCGATCTTGCTCATCGCATCGCGGAACTTGAGCCGGTCCTCGGCCTTGTCGATCGCCACGGCATCGGCCCCGATCAGCTCGACACCGTACTTCGCCAGCGTGCCGTCACGCGCCAGCGCCAGCGCGGTATTCAACGCCGTCTGCCCGCCCATCGTCGGCAGCACCGCATCGGGCCGTTCGAGCGCGATGATCTTCGCCACCACCGCCGCCGTAATCGGCTCGACATAGGTCGCATCCGCCATGTCGGGATCGGTCATGATCGTCGCCGGATTCGAGTTGACCAGGACGATCCGGTACCCCTCCGCCTTCAGCGCCTTGCACGCCTGTGTCCCCGAATAGTCGAACTCGCACGCTTGGCCGATGATGATCGGGCCGGCGCCAATAACAAGGATCGAGGCGAGGTCGGTGCGCTTAGGCATCAGTGTCGATTCTCGAATGAGAGGTCGACGTTAATCCCATAAACGAGCTCTGCAGCGTCTGTGATTGTCCGAACGATCTCGACTTTCGTGCCGTTCGAAATATTAGTGTCGAGATACCAGCCATTCTCTAATTTACGGGCATACTCAATGAATTCTGGACGATCATACAACCCCTCGGGCGAAGTCGAAAGATAACGGCGCCGCCTGCCCGCAATCCGTGGTGCAGCTCTCGCGATGCTACCAGGATGATCCTGTTCGATCATGTTGATCACGCAAATTGCGGCCGTGATTGCGTTGGGAGCAGTGAAGTCCTGCCCCTGATACTGGTAAGATGTCGGTCCCTTCCGCGCTGCCGCTCGCGTTGGCAAGTCTGGCATCAGGGTAGCCGCTGCAGTGGTCTTAGGTTCGAGACGTGCATCGGGCCGATACCGCGAGGGCGTCGACACTACTGACCCCTGACGAAAATCTCCAACCTCGGTTAGCAGAAACTCCTCGATCGCTTCCGCAGGAGGTCGCACGCCGCAAATATCTTCCGCCTTTTCGGCAAGCATATCGAATAGCAGGCTTTCTCGATCCTGCACGATTGACTTCCAAGCCTGCGGAAGAGCTTCCGCAGCCATTCGACTATCGCGCAACTTTTGATAATCGTCTTCGGCGCTTCGCCTAAATGCGCCGGAGCTGACTGCGGTGAAGCCGATATACCGCTCCAGTCGGGCTAGTGTTTCCTCTTCGGTGCGCTCGATCAGATCGAGCTTATATAATCGCCGCTCGGCGTAAGATCCCTGTCCGCTCGGAAGATAGAAGGCCCACTCACGCCCATCGGTAAGTACCGCTAAGGGGACACCCGCATGGAAGGCGTACTGAAACAGTTGCTGGTCGGCGTGATCCGCGTTCGCTAAACTTCGCTTAACCTCGATGATTACACTTGGTACGGAGGCGCGTGTTGCCAACGCGTAGTCGACGCGACCTGTGCCTAACGGAAACTCCCGTGCCACGAGGTCAGGATCGAAAATATCCCATCCAATCGCGGCAAGTACCGGCAATACTGCTGCCTCTCTGACAGCTGCTTCATTGGTCAGCCTGTTCGTCTCGATCAATCGTTTGAGCCGGACAATCGCTTGGGTCATCGTGCCCTTTCCAGTGAGCTTACAAACCGTTCAAATAAATGGTGGCTATCCTGCGGCCCCGGGCTCGCCTCAGGGTGATACTGCACACTGAACGCGGCCCGGTCGGTCAGCTCCAGCCCTGCCAGTGACCCGTCGAACAGCGACAGATGCGTCGCCTTCGCGTTCTCCGGCAGCGTCGCCGTATCGACCGCGAAGCCGTGGTTCATCGACGTGATCTCGACGCCGCCGTCGCTCAGCCTTTGCACCGGGTGGTTCGCGCCGCGGTGGCCCTGGTGCATCTTGTATGTCTTCGCCCCCACCGCCAGCCCGAGGAGCTGGTGGCCGAGGCAGATGCCGAACAGCGGCACGCCCTTGTTCAGCACCGCCTGGATCATCGGCACGGCGTAGACGCCTGTTGCCGCCGGATCACCAGGACCGTTCGACAGGAAGATGCCGTCGGGCGCGTGAGCCATGATCTCGTCGAAGCTGGCGGTCGCGGGCACCACCGTCACCCGCGCGCCCGCGGCGACCAGGCTACGCAGGATGTTGCGCTTGATGCCGTAATCGACCGCGACGACGTGCGGGCGGCTGTCCGGCTTGCCCTCGCCAGCAGCAGACCCGTTATCGGCAGCGGCCGCATACCCCTGCCCCAGCGTCCACAGCCCGTCGTCCCAGCTGTAGCTCTGGCGCGCCGACACCTCGCGCGCGAGGTCCATGCCCTCCAGCCCGGGCCAGTCGCGGGCTTGCGCCTTTAACGCAGGCAGGTCGAACACGCCGCTCGCCGAGTGCGCGATCACCGCATTCGGCGCACCAAGCGTGCGTATGCGCCGGGTCAGCGCGCGGGTGTCGACGCCGCTCACTCCAATGCGCCCCCATGCTTTCAGCCAATCGTCGAAGCTGCGCGTCGCGCGGAAGCTCGCGGCTTCGCTGATGTCGGCGGCGAGCACGCAGCCGAGCGCATAGGGGTTGGTCGCCTCGATGTCCTCGGCGTTCGCCCCGACGTTGCCGATGTGCGGGAAGGTGAAGGTGATGATCTGCCCGGCATAGCTCGGGTCGGTCATCGCTTCCTGATAGCCGGTCATCGCGGTGTTGAAGCAGACCTCGCCGACCGCCACGCCTTCCGCGCCGCAGCCCCGGCCCCAGACGAGGGTGCCGTCGGCGAACGCCAGCACGCCGGTCGCGCCGTGCGGTTGAGCGGGCGCGGGGGCGTCGGCCACGGACGTGGTCCTTTCGGGGCTATGAGCGGCGGGGCTGGCGAATGGCCAAACGCGTGGTGGACTAGGGCGCGCGGGCAAAGGCGTCAATCTGTTCTTTGCCGTCAGGGCAGGCTATCCTGAATGCTGCAACCGACAGGACCGACATGATCCGCGACGACATCAAGACTGCCACGATCACCGCGATGAAGGCGAAGGAAACCGCGCGGCTGAACGCGCTCCGCCTGATCTCGGCGGCGATCAAGAACAAGGACATCGAGCTGCGCGTCGGCGGTGCTCCGGCGGACGACGATGCGATGATCGGCGAGGTGCTAACCAAGATGGCGAAGCAGCGCCGCGAGTCGATCGAGATGTACGTGGCGGGCAACCGGCCTGAACTGGCCGATGCCGAACGCTTCGAGCTCGGGGTGATCGAAGGCTTCATGCCGCAACGCATGGCCCCGGCCGAGGCAGCGGCGAAAGTGCGCGAGCTGGTGGTCGAGCTCGGGGCGAGCGGGCCCAAGGACATGGGGCGGGTGATGGCGGCGCTGAAGGAGCGCTTTGCGGGGCAGATCGACATGGGCGGCGCGAGCGCGCTGGTGAAGGCGGCGCTGGCGGGATGAGAGAGAGGTGTCGGAATGGTGCGTCCCTCGACTTCGCTCGGGATGAGCGGGTTGGGTTTTTCGATCGGGCGATCTAAGGTTTAGATCTGACTTTGTTAGCTGAAAACTTAGTCAAAATGGCGCTGCGGCACTTCAATGTAAGTGCCATAAGCGAAGCCGCTCATCCCGAGCGAAGTCGAGGGACGCACGCCGTCATGAGCGATTTCTTCGTCTACATTCTGCATTGCGCCGATTGCAGCTATTACGTTGGGCATACCGACAACTTCGAACAGCGCTTGGCGCAGCATCAGTCCGGCCAGCTTGGCGGCTACACCAGCGCTCGCCTGCCCCTGACTCTCGCTTGGAGCCAACCTTGCGAGAGCCGTGAGCAGGCGTTCGCCAATGAGCGCCAGATCAAAAACTGGTCGCGGGTGAAAAAGGCAGCGCTGATCGCGGGCAACTGGCAAGTGCTCCATGTCGCGGCGCAGCCGCCGTCGGAGCGCGCTGCGCGAGCATGACCATACCCCCCGCCTTCCTCGACGAACTCCGCGCCCGCGTCTCGCTCGGCAACGTCGTCGGCCGCCGCGTCAAACTCACCCGCGCCGGGCGCGAGCTGAAAGGCTGCTGCCCGTTCCACAACGAGAAATCGCCGAGCTTCTTCGTCAACGACGACAAAGCCTTCTATCACTGCTTCGGCTGCGGCGTGCACGGCGACGTCATCCGCTTCGTCGTCGAGCAGGAGGGCTTGAGCTTTCGCGATGCGGTCGCCAGCCTTGCCGCCGAAGCCGGCCTGCAAATGCCGGTCGAGTCGGCGGCGAGCCGCGAGCGCGAGCAGGCACAGGCTGGGCTGCACGACGTCACGGGCGCGGCGGCAAACTGGTTCACTGAACGTCTTGAAGGAAGCGGCGGGGAGGCCGCGCGAGCTTATCTGACTAAGCGCGGCGTCGATGCAAAAATTATACAGGCATTTGGCTTGGGCTTTGCGCCGGACTCGCGCAACCGGTTGCGCGTGGCGCTGGGCTCGCTCGGGATCGACAAGCTGGTCGAGACCGGGCTGCTGATAATGCCGGAAGCTGCGTCCGAAGCTCGGAAAAGCGCGTCGCTAGGCGACGGTTCGGGCGACGAAGAGAATTTTCCACCGGGGCATTCATCCAGCACTGTTACGACAATCTCCGAACCCTACGACCGTTTCCGCGGCCGCCTGATGATCCCGATCCGCGACCCGCGCGGGCGGGTGATCGGCTTCGGCGGGCGCATTCTCGGCGACGGGCAGCCGAAGTATCTGAACTCGCCCGACACGCCGCTGTTCGACAAAGGGCGTACGCTCTACAACCTCGACCGCGCCGCGCCGGTCGCGCGTAAATCCGGCCGGCTGCTCGTCGTCGAAGGCTATATGGACGTCATCGGGCTGGCGCAGGCGGGCATCGCCGACGCCGTCGCGCCGCTCGGCACGGCGCTCACCGAAATGCAATTGCAGCTGTTGTGGCGCGTCGTGCCCGAGCCGATCCTGTGCTTTGACGGCGACGCTGCGGGGCAAAAAGCGAGTGTAAGAGCGGCGATGCGCGCGTTGCCCCTATTGGAACCAGGTCAAAGCCTACGCTTCGCGACACTACCCCGAGGAAAAGACCCCGACGACGTGATCCGGGATGGCGGCTCTGCGGCTTTTGAGGAACTGGTCCGAAATGTAACGCCACTTCACGACGTGATTTGGCAGGCAAACACTGACATCGGTGAAGCGCCGACACCTGAGCAGAAAGCTGCTGTCCAAGTTACTCTTCGTAATCTCGCGAAGTCGATTCAAAATCCTGATGTCCGTAGTCAGTATGATCTAATTTTTAGAGATAGATTTTGGCGAGAGTTCGGTCGAGGTGTCGACAGTAGGGTCATAACGATCCATTTCACATCTAAGCGGACCGCAGCACTGACAGATGTAAACCTCTTAGAACAGCAGATGCTCGCAGTTCTAGTTGGCATGTTAAACTATCCTCACATAGCCGGTGAAATGTTTGAGGAACTAGGAAAAATTCCGCACCCTACAATGAAGATGAAGAATCTTAGTGAGCAGATAATTGAAGCACTTATATGGGCTCCCGATTTAGATCGGGCCCAGCTAGCTTACATTCTCAAAAACATCGGGTTTCGCCCAGCTGAACTGGATATCAGAAAAAAGAACAAGCTTCCTTTCTCATTTACTGCCTCAAAGTTTCGGAGCTCAAACGCTGAAGCTGATCTACGAACAGCGATAGCTGCGATAGTGAGGTATCATGAGTTGCAAGATCGTTTTCAACGAGCTGCCGTTCGCGCACGCGCTTCTCATCAGGAGGGGGCTAACGAGGCTGTGATGGAGCAGTTCGAAGCCACGAAAACTGATCTGCTCCGACAGAAACTTGCTTTGTGGGATGATCTCTGGACGTATGTTGAGGATAGGCCCGTTGGGGTCATCGATCTGAACGAAATGGATTGGACAAACGATCAGATGGACGATGGCGAAGCTGACTCTGCTGAGGAGGTGAACATGTCACGCACCGCTGATGCGAGGGCTCGAGCTTAGCGTGGCATTTCCTCGATGCGCTGCTTGCGACCAAGCGCGCGGGGGATGAATTCTCGGCTGTGGCTTCCTATTTCCGTTCCAACATCTCCGAGTCAGGTTTTGATGCCCACCGCCGCAACCTCAGCGCACGGGCGGCGTTGGCCGAC
>CAXTTR010000130.1:0-8038 GCA_964247215.1 uncultured Sphingomonadaceae bacterium | reverse complement strand
CCTGCTCGCCAACGGCTCGAGCGGCATCGCGGTCGGCATGGCGACGTCGATCCCGCCGCATAACGTCGCGGAGATTTGCGACGCGGCCTGCCTGTTGCTCGACGACCCGGCGACCGCGGCCGACCTGCTGCCGGGGCCCGACTTCCCGACCGGCGGCGTGCTGGTCGAGAGCGAAGCGGCGATCCGCGAAGCGTACCGCACCGGGCGCGGCAGTTTCCGGCTGCGCGCCCGCTGGCTGGTCGAGCCGGGCCTATCGGGCACCTGGGTGATCGTCGTCACCGAAATCCCGTATCAGGTGCAGAAGGGCAAGCTGATCGAGGCCATCGCCGATCTGATCAACGACAAGAAGCTGCCGATACTGGCCGATGTCCGCGACGAGTCCGACACCCTGATCCGGCTGGTGCTCGAACCGCGCTCGCGCAACGTCGATGCCGCGGTGCTGATGGAGAGCCTGTTCCGGCTGACCGATCTGGAGGTGCGGTTCCCGCTCAACCTCAATGTCTTGAACAAGCATCACGTGCCCGGGGTGATGTCGCTACGGGCGGCGCTGCAGGCGTTCCTAGACCACCAGTTCGACGTGCTCGCGGCGCGCACGCGCTTCCGGCTTGGCAAGATCGAGGACCGGCTCGAGCTGCTCGACGGCTATCTCAAAGCCTACCTCAACATCGACGAGGTCATCCGCATCATCCGCGAGGACGACGACCCCAAGGCCGAGCTGATGATGCGTTTCGGGCTCAGCGACCGGCAGGCCGAGGCGGTGCTCAACCTGCGGCTGCGCGCGCTGAGGCGACTCGAGGAAATCGAGATCAACAAGGAAAATAGAGCGTTGCAGCGCGAGGCTAAGCAGCTGCGCGCGCTGCTTGATTCGCCCAGAGCACAGACCGAGCGCGTACGCAGCGATCTGGTCAAGCTGCGCGCGCGCTACGGCCCCGAGACGCCGCTCGGCGCGCGGCGCACCGAGCTCGGCGCCGTGCCGACGCTGACCGAGATCCCGCTCGAAGCGATGATCGAGCGCGAGCCGGTGACGGTGATCGCCTCCGCCAAGGGCTGGATACGGGCGCTCAAGGGCCACGTCGACCTGACCTCGCCCGAGCTGGCGAAGTTCAAGGAGGGCGACGGGCCGGGGTTTGCCTTCCACGCGCAGACCACCGACAAGCTGGTGCTGCTCGCCGCGTCGGGTCGCGCCTACACGCTGGCGGCGAACGAGCTGCCCGGCGGGCGCGGCTTCGGCGAGCCGATCCGGCTCATGGTCGACCTCGGCGGCGAGGTCGGCATCGTCGCGCTGTTCGCTCACCGGCCGGGAACGCGGCTGCTGCTGGCGGCAAACGACGGTCGCGGCTTCATCATCGACAGCGCCGAACTGCTCAGCGAAACGCGCAAGGGCCGCCAGGTGATGACCCCGCGCGAGGGCGCCAGGCTCGCGCATGTGCGGCCGCTTGGGGGCAATGACGACATGCTCGGCGTCATCGGCGACAACCGTAAGCTGCTGCTGTTTACCATTGCCGAGCTGCCGGTGATGGCGCGCGGTCAGGGCGTCGCGCTGCAGAAATACCGTGATGGCGGGCTGGCCGATGTTACCAGCTTCGTCCGCGCCGGCGGACTGTCATGGCGGCTTGGGGGCAGCGGGACGCGGACGCGGACCGAGACGGATGTGGGGCCCTGGGTGGGGCCGCGCGGCGGGGCCGGAAGATTGCCGCCGGTCGGATTTCCGCGGGATAACAGGTTTGGGTGAGGGTCAAGCTTTCGCTTGCTGCTCCCCTCCCGCCTCACGGTCAGGACGTGAGTAACATTTCCACCACCGCTGCATCCTCCGGAAACCCCGCAGCCACCCAGGCCACCTCGAACGCCGCCAGCCGACGGCTGACCTCCGGTCCCGGCACAACTCCGCGGGCAATGAGATCCTTGCCCGATACTGGCAGCCGAGGGCGCTGCCAGTGCAAGAGCTGGTCGAGCGCTGCCAGCGTCGCGGCATCGCCCGGCACGGTTGCGGCGAGCAGCACGCGGTCTGCGGCAGTCTCGACACCGTCGCGGTACGCCTGCGCCAGCACCGGGCCGCTCGCCGGTGCAGCGGTCGCGACCAGCCGGGCCCGCTCGTGGTTCGACAGCCGCAGCCGCGTTGCCACCGCGTCGAGCAGCTTAACATTGGGTGGCAGGAGAGCCGCGAGCCGCCGTAGGGCTAGCGCCTCGCTGCTGAGCAGGCGTTTCGCGTCCGGCATTTGCGTCATCAGGGCGGTCTCGACCGCAATCAGCCGCGCCAGCCGGTCGACCCCAGTGCTTTCGGGCAGCACCGGGGCGAGTATCCGATGCTCGAGCATGACCGCGACCGTCGGCACGGGATCAAGCCCGGCGAGCAGCTTGAACAGCTCGCCGCGGACCCGCTCGCGCGACAGCGCCATCAGGTCGTTGGCGCGCGCGGCGCAAGCCGCCAGTCCGGCGGCATCGGGGGCACCGGTTCCGAAACGCGCGTGGAAGCGGAAGAACCGCAGGATGCGAAGATGATCCTCGGCGATGCGCTGCAGCGGCTCGCCGATGAAGCGGACGCGGCCGACGCTCAGGTCGGCAAGGCCATCGTGGAAGTCGCTGACCTCAAGTGTCAGCGGGTTGGCGTACAGTGCGTTGATGGTGAAGTCGCGGCGGCTTGCGTCGTCGCGCCAGTCGTCGCTGAAGGCGACGACTGCATGGCGTCCATTGGTGCTCACGTCGCGGCGCAGCGTGGTGATTTCGAAAGTCTGGCCGTGGCTGATCGCAGTGACAGTGCCATGCGCGATGCCGGTCGGCACCGCCTTCGCTCCCGCGGCTTCGAGCCGGATCACCACCTCGGCCGGGGTCAGCTGCGTCGCCAGATCGAAGTCGCTGACCGGCAGCCCGAGCAGCGCGTCGCGCACCGCCCCGCCGACCAGCCGCGTCCTGCCGGCGGCGGCGTCTAGCGCCTTCAGCACGACGCGCGCGCCCGGCGACGCCGTCCACGCCTGGCGCGGCAGCTTCACGCCAGCCGCTTGGCGAGGTTGACGATCATCGCGGCGGTTGCCCCCCAGATCTCATGATCTGGCCACGGTATGACATAGTATGACCGCACCCGTCCCTGCCACTCGCCCTGCCGTCGCTGGTGGTTCGCCGGGTCGAGCAGGAAGGCGAGCGGCACCTCGAACACCGCCGCGACTTCGGCAGCGGCGGCGACCAGCGGCAGACCGGGCGGCACGATGCCGAGCACCGGCGTGATATGATAACCGGTGCCCGTCTCGTAGGCGTCGGTGATCCCGATGACCTCGACCCTATGCGGCGGCAGCGCGACCTCCTCCTGCGCCTCGCGGAGCGCCGCGGCGACCGGGTTCGCGTCCTCGGGGTCGATGCGCCCGCCGGGGAACGCGACTTGGCCGGCGTGACGGCGCAACGACGCATTGCGCCGGGTCAGCAGCAGGCTGGGCTCGGGCCGGTCGACGGCGGCGATCAGTACGGCGGCGGGGGTGAGCTGGCGCGGTGCAGCTGCGCCACCCTCGATGAACTCCCAGTCGCCGCGCTGGATGCCAGCGGCCGGCGAGGCGATGGCAGCACGGAGCCGCTGCGCGAGGCTCATGCGGCGGGCAGCGCAAAGAACGCGCCGTCGCTCCACAATCCGGGTGGCGAGCCGTCCTCGACCAGCGCCAGTTCGACCAGCTCGTAAAAGGCCGCCCGCACGATAAGCGCATCGAGGCCGCGGCGGACGGCGATATAGGGACGCGGCTCGTCATCGGCGGCGACGTCGAAGCGTATCGGGTGCCCGGGCCCGGCAATGACGTGGTCGCCGGTATTCAGCCGGAAGCCAATGCGGCGGTCGCGCCCCTGCCCTTCGCTGGTCAGCTCGACCGCGACAAATGGTGCATCCTCGACCGCGATGTCGAGCTTCTCGCCTGGCGTCACCAGCACGAAACCGCCGTCGGGCTCGCGACGCAGGATCGAGGCGAACAGCTTGACCAGCGCCGGGCGGCCGATCGGCGAGCCCTGATGATACCAGGTGCCGTCGCGGGCAATCCGCATATCGCTATCGCCGCAGTGCGCCGGGTGCCACTGCTCGACTGGCGGCAGCTTGGCAGCGGCGGCGAGCGCGGCAATGTCGGCGAGACTGGTCATGTCTCCAGCCTACACCGTGGTCAGCGTTGTGTAACGGTCGTCGACACCGGTCACCGGGTCATGCGGCATCTGGACGAGCGTGCTGCCGCGGACGTTCGCCTTGCTGGGCAAGCTTACCCCGGCCGGATTGCGCAGCAGCAGCCGGTGCCGCTCGACCGGGCCAGGCAGCTGCCAGCCGCTGGTTGCGGCGGCGCTGAAGCCGAAGCGGCCGTAGTAGCCGGGGTCACCGATGAGCATGACTGGCGCAGCGCTACTGGCATCGGCGAGCGCCAGCGTCGCATCCATCAGCCGACGCCCAACCCCGTGCCGCCGCGCAGCGGGGGTCACCGCCAGTGGGCCAAGCAGCATCAGCGGCCGAGCCCGGTCATCAGCTACCAAGGCAAGTTGCCAATACTGGATCGACCCGAGAAGCCGCCCGTCGTTCGCCCGCATAACCCGGCCGAACGACTGCACCTGCTCCGACTCGGACCGCAGCCGGTACGCGGTCCGCAGATGCCGCTCAGGCCCGAAGCACTCGTCGAGTAGCGCGGCGATGCTGGCGTCGTCGCCGGAGGTGACCGGCGCGAGCTGCACCGCGGCTAAACAGCGTCGCCGGACTTGTCGACCAGCTCGGCGCCGGCCCCGAGCGCGACGTCGTCGACGGCGGGCGCAACGATCTCCGGCACCGGCGCGTCCGCGGCGGGAGTTGCAGTCGTGCGTGATTTCGAGGCCTTGGCCGCGGACGCCGCTTCAGCAGCTGGAGCCTCGGTGGCAGGTTCGGCAATCGGGGCTACACCATCGCCGGACGTTGCAATCTCGCTCGCTTCTGCAGCGCCGTCGGTCGCCGCTTCCGGCGTAGCGGCCCTGGGCTTTGCCACCCGCTTCGGCTTTGCTGGAGCCGCGACAGCAGCTGGCTCGTGAACATGGTCATGCCCATGATCGTGCTCACAGTCCGGGCCATGCACGTGCACGCCCGGCGTCTCGTCGTCGCTCTCGATCTCCGCCTGCAGCTCGTCGCGGGTGACATGGCGCTCGGTGACTTCGGCCTTGCCGAGCAGGAAGTCGACGACCTTGTCCTCATACAGCGGCGCGCGCAGCTGGGCCGCCGCCATCGCATTTTCCTGGAAATGCTTGACGACCTGCTGCTGCTGGCCGGGGTATTTCGCCGCTTCCTGCCCGATCAGCCGGTTCATCTCGGCTTGACTGACGCTGACGCCGTTGCTCTGGCCAATCTCCGACAGCAGCAGGCCCAAGCGCACGCGGCGCTCGGCAATCCGGCGATACTCGGCGCGATCCTCGTCGCTCGCTTCGGCGTCCTCGGCGGCGACCTGCGCCCAGATCTGGTCGAACTCGGCGTCGACCATCGACTCCGGCACCGCAAAGTCATGCGCCGCCGCCAGCGCGTCGAGCAGCTTGCGCTTCATGTGGATGCGCGTCAGCCCGCGCAGCTCCGCGTCGACCTGATCCTTCAGGATCTCGCGCAGTGCCTCGAGGCTGTCGATGCCGAGCCCCTTCGCCAGCTCGTCGTCGATGACCACCGGCTTGGCGGTCTCGATCGCGGTCGCCTTGACCGCGAACTCGGCGTCGCGGCCCTTGAGGTACGCGACGTTATAGTCGGCCGGAAACGTCAGCTTGATCGTCCGCTCCTCGCCAACCTTGATGCCGGCGAGCTGGTCCTCGAAGCCGGGGATCAACCCGCCCGAGCCGAGCTCGATGCGCATGCCCTCGCCCTTGCCGCCGTCGAACAGCTCGCCGTCGGTGCGGCCCTCGAAGTCCATGACGACGACATCGCCGACGGCAGCTTCGTGGCCTTCGGGCGCTGGCTCGAAGCTCTTGCGCGAGCCTGCCAGCCGCTCGACCGCGGCGTCGATCTCGGCCTCGCCGGGTTCGACGACCAGCTTCTCGAGCGTGATGCCCTCGATCTGCGGTGCCTGAATCGTCGGCAGCACCTCGACCGCGACAGTGAAGTCGACATCGGCCCCGTCGGCGGGTGGCGCATCGAGCTTGACCTCGGGCTGCATCGCCGGGCGCAGTGCATGCTCGGTGATCAGCTGCTGCATGCTTTCTTCGACAGCCGCCTGCAGGGCCTCGCCGCGCAGCTGCGCACCGTGCATCTTGCGGACCAGATTGAGCGGTACCTTGCCCGGCCGGAAGCCAGGCATCTTGATCTGTCCAGCGACCTTGCCGAGCTGCGCGTCGACCTTGGCGGCAATGTCGCTGGCCGGGATATGGACACTATACTCGCGCTTCAGGCCTTCGTTCAGCGTCTCGGCAATGCGCATGTCATACTCTCAATCTAGGTCAGCGGCGGACATCGTGGTGCGGGCGAAGGGACTCGAACCCCCACATCTTACGATACTTGGACCTAAACCAAGCGCGTCTACCAATTCCGCCACGCCCGCGCGGGAAGCGGGGTCTATAGCACCCGCGGCAAGGGGTGCAAGGTTGGCGTGGTATGGGGCGACTACCAGCTTGTGCCGCCGTGGCACTGTGTTAGTCTGTTCGCACACTTTGGGGGAACCACCATCTATGATCGTCACCTTAGACGTCGACGCCGCGACCCGCGCCTATCTCGCCACCGTCAACGGCCTGGCGCGAGCTAAGTCCGACGCGTATTTCGAGGGTGGCTACTGGTTGCTGCTGTGGAACGCGATGGTCGGCGTCGCAATCTCATGGCTGGTGCTGCGGCTCGGCTGGGCGGCACGCTTGTCGGCGTGGGCGAGCCGCGTTACCGGCGGCCGCCGCTGGCTGGCAACCGCGTTATGGGTGCTCGGCTATATCGCGCTGACCACGTTGTTGAACCTGCCGTGGCAAATTTACACCGGCTTCGTCCGCGAGCACCAGTACGCGATGTCGAACCAGGATTTCGGGCAATGGTTCGGTGATCAGGCGAAGGCGTTCGCCGTCGCAGCGGTTATTGGAACGCTGCTGCTGACGGCGTTGATGGCGGGTGTGCGCCGCAGCCCGCGCCGCTGGTGGATGTACGCCGGCGGTATCACCATTCTCGTGTCGGCGTTCGGCAGCGCCGTCGCGCCGGTGCTGATCCTGCCGCTGTTCAACAAATACACGCCGATGACCGCATCGCCGTTGCGCACCGACATCCTGCGTATCGCGCAGGGTAATGGCGTGCCGGTGACCAACGTTTTCGTTGTCGATGCATCGCGGCAGACAAAGCGCGTGTCGGCCAATGTCGCCGGGCTGGGGCCGACGGCGCGGGTGGCGCTCAACGACAATCTGCTCAACACGCACGACGACGCGGCGATCGTCGCGGTGATGGGCCACGAAGTCGGTCATTACGTCCTGCGCCATATCTTCACGCTAGTCCTCGGCACGTCGCTGCTCCTGCTTGGCGGCTTCATCACGCTGCAGGCAGTGGTGCCGCGGCTGATCGCGCGGCATCCCGGCTGGGGTGTCGACGGCATGGGCGACCCAGCGGCGATTGCCGTAGGCGCGATCGTGCTGACGCTGTATTTTCTCGCGGTTACGCCGTTATCGAACTCACTCGTGCGCTTCCACGAGTCACAGGCCGACATCTTCGGGTTGAATGCGGCACGCGCGCCAGACGGCTTCGCGCGAACGGCGCTGCTGCTCAGTCAATACCGCAAGCTCGAGCCGACGCCGCTCGAGGAGTTCGTGTTCTTTGATCACCCGTCGGGGTACACGCGAATCCATCAGGCGATGGTGTGGAAGGCAGCGCATCTGGGTGAAGCTGGAGTGCGCTGATCCGGATCCTCCCCGCCTTCGGAGAGGGGGACCATCGCTCTTGCGATGGTGGAGGGGCGGAACGTCCGGGCTGTCTAACACCTAAGGAGAGGATCGCAACAAGAGCGTGAGCCCGGTCGCTCCGCTCCTCCACTGCGAAGCCGCGGTCCCCCTTCCCGAAGACGGGGAGGATAAGCTGCGACCCTATACACCTTGCGCCAACTCACAAAGGGCAGTATCACTGACCTAC
>CAXTTR010000129.1:6970-8040 GCA_964247215.1 uncultured Sphingomonadaceae bacterium | reverse complement strand
CGTCCGCAGCCGCTGCAAGGCATCGTGCTTCGCCGCGTTCTTAGGACGGTAAACAACGACAGCGGTGCCGTCAGCATCGCGCTCGATCGCCTCGTAAGTGCCGGTGAGGCGGCGCGCTCCGGCGGCAGCGGCGCGCTCGCGCAGCCACTCGTCGAAGCTGCCGCGGTCGACCATGCCGACGAAGCCGCCCTCGATCGGCATATCGACGGCACGGTCCGACGGCGCGATCATGCGGGCGGCGGTCGCGTGGCCAACGAGGATCGAGTCGGGAATGGCGAAGTCCTGCATCAGCCGCGGCGGGATCGCGCCGCCGCACGGCTTGATCCGCCCGGCGCGGTCGAGCAGCACGACCGAGTGCCCGGCGCGGGCGAGATCGGCGGCAGCTGTCGCTCCCGACGGGCCGCCACCGACAACGACGACGTCGACGATACCCGGTTCAGTCATAACCTATCCTGTCACGAACGAGGGATGGAGGGCGGTGCGTTTGGCGGGACCGATCCGCGCGGCGAGCACGGCGGCGGCAACGAAGGCAGCCGCTTCGGCGGCGAAGATGACGACATAGGCGTGGCCGGTCGAGCTCAGCAGCCGCCGTCCGATGTCGACACCGACCGCGCCGGTCAGGCCACCCAGCGCGAACGCAATCGCTTGCGATGCGCCCCACACGCCCATGCGGACGCCTTCACTGCCGGGGCCGCCGGTTCCGGCCAAGCCCATCATCGAGCCGATCGCGGCGACCGCAAAGATGCCGTTGGCCAGCCCAAGCACGAATACCGTCGGCCGCAGCGGCCAATCGGGCGCGGCCACCGCGGCGCAGGCGAGCGCGGCGAGTGCCAGCGCCGACCCCGCGCAGCCGGTGATCGTCCAGCCGCGCATCCAGCCGCCCTGCCCCGAAAATGCGCTGCCCGCGATGCCCACCGTCACCATGCCGATCAGCACGCCGCCATGCTGGAGTGATGCGAGGCTCGTCGACTGGCCGAGCGTGTAGCCGAACAGCAGTCCGGCAAATGGTTCGAGGATCAGCTCCTGCGCGCTGTAGGCGAACATCGAGACGAAGACGAACAGCGTGAAGC
>CAXTTR010000129.1:0-6960 GCA_964247215.1 uncultured Sphingomonadaceae bacterium | reverse complement strand
GCGCTGCAGGCTCGGGTCGGCCCATAGTTCGCGCAGCGCTGCGGCGAAGGCGGGCTTGGGCCCGGCGGGGAGATTGGCGGCGCGGCGCTCGACCCCGGCGACTCCGGCGAGCGCGACGACGAACGCGGTGAGCGCGACGCCGCCCGCGACGAGCAGCAGCCGCTGCGGCGAGAACGGGTCGAGCAGCTTGCCGGCGATGCCGGTCGAGACGACGATGCCGGCGATCATCATCACCCACGTCAGCGCCGCCGCCGCCGGCCGCCGCGCCGGGGCAACGCGGGCGGCCAGCAACGCCAGCAGCGACGTGCCCGCCGCGCCGACGCCGATGCCGATCAGGCTGAACGCGATAACCGCGATGATGCTGCCAAGCAGCGGCGTCGCCATCCGGGCCGTCGCATACGCCGCGAGCAGCGCTCCCGCTGCCAGCGCCGCCATGCCCGCGATGATCCACGGCGTCCGCCGGGCCCCCCGGTCGGAGCCGTGGCCCCAGCGCGCGCGCGACAGCTGTACGGCGTAGTGCCACGCGACGAGTCCCGCCGGCAGCGACGCCGCCAGCCCGTACTCAACGACCATGACGCGGTTGAGCGTCGTCGTCGTCAACGCCACCGTCGCGCCGACCGCGCTCTGCACTAGCCCGAGCCGGGCGATCGCGCCCCAGCCAAGGCCCGCGCTGGTGGCCGGCCGCATCACAGGCCGGCACTCAGCAGATGACCCACGCCAAATGCCGACGCGAGCATCCCGAACACGTACAGCGTCGTGCCGGTCGCATTGTACCACGGCGTCCGCGCCCGCGGAGCGCCGAGCAGACGGACCATCAGAGCCAGCTGCACCGCGAGCAGCAAGGCCACACCGGCAGCATACCCGTGCAGCCCCCAGTACGACAGCAGCGCGACGACCGCCACCTGCGGCAGCGCCATCACCGCGCAGGCAACCTGTGCGGCGCGGTCGACCCCGAGCGTCACCGGCAGCGAGCGCACGCCGGTGGCGCGGTCGCCCTCGACCGCCTTGAAGTCGTTCAGCGTCATGATGCCTTGCGCGCCGAGGCTGTACAGCCCGATCAGCGCGAGGATGCGCCCGTCGGGCCAGCTGCCCGCCATGACACTCGCGCCGGTGAACCACGTCAGCCCCTCGTAGCTGAGCGCCACCGCCGCCGGGCCCCAGATGCCGCTGCTCTTCAGGCGGAACGGCGGCGCGCTATAGCCCCACGCGAACGCCAGCCCGGTGAGCGCGGCGATGAACACCCATTGCCCGAGCAGCGCGGCGAACGCCGCCGATAGCAACGTGCCCGCCACCGCTAGGCCCAGTCCCCAGCGGCCCGGCATGCGCCCCGAAGGAATCGGCCGCTCGGGTTGGTTGATTGCGTCGACGTGGCGGTCGAACCAGTCGTTGACCGCCTGGCTGGTCCCGCACACCAGCGGCCCGGTCAGCACCAGCCCGGCTGCCAGGAACGGCCAGCGGGTGCCAAGCGGCACCCCCGACGACACCACGCCGCACATGAACGCCCACATCGGCGGAAACCATGTCACCGGCTTCATCAGCTCGACGACAGTTGCGAGCGCCGGGGTCGTCGCGCGGGCTGCCGCTACCCGGCTCACGCGTCGTCCCCGGTCAGATTGCCGAGGCCGTGCCGGTGCAGCTTCGAGTACAGGCTCTGGCGACTCAATCCGAGCACGTCGGCGGCGGAGGCGCGGTTGTCGCCGGTGTAGGCGAGCGCCGCCTCGATACACAGCCGCTCGATCAGGTCGGTCGACTCGCGCACGATCTCCTTCAGCGACATCCGTCCGACGAGTTCGGTCAACTGCTCGACCGAGCGCGGCAGGTCGCGGCCCGGCGCCGGGCCGTCGCGCAGCCGCCGCCCGACGTTGCGGATTGCAAACCCGTAGCATTGTTCGCCGCCGTCACCGACCGCGACCGCCGACACCTCGACCTCGTCGGGGGTGTCGACCTGGCCGCGGAAGATCGTCGCGAAGTTGCGGATCGAGCCGTGATCGCGCAGATGCGCGACGATAAGTTCCAAGTCGATGCCAGGCCGCCCAAGAAAGCGCTCGAGCGACTGGCCGCGGGCGTGTTCGCGCCGGGCGAACTGCGCGAGGTCGAGAAAGGCAGCGTTTTCAGCGAGGATCTTGAGCGCTGTATCGGTGACGACGAAAGCATCCGGCAGCCGGTCGAGCACGTCGACCAGCATTTGGCGACCGTCGGGAACCGGCTCGATGTCGTTCACCGGCAGCAGCCGCGCGAGCACATAGGTGTCGCGGTCCTGACGGTACAGCGTCGCGGTCAGGCGGCAATCGCGGCCGTGCACAAGTCGAACCTCGACCGGGTCGACCACCGCGGCACTGGCGGCGGCGGCCAGCAGCGCCGTCGCGCGGTCGCGGCTGCCCGCTTCGAACACGCCTGAAAATGGACTGCCCGCCGCGGCCGCGCTGTCGCTGCCGATCAGGCGACGGGCAGCCGGGTTGACCTCAACGAAGCGGTTCGTCGAGGCATCGACGATCAGCACGGCTTCGGACGACAGGTCGAACAGCAGCCGGTAGCGCTGCTCGGCCTGGCGCAGCCGCAGATAGTCGCGCTCCATCGACTGCTGTGCCTGCAGCAGCCGCTGCTGCATCGCTGCGGTCGTGCGCAGATCGCGGCCGAGCGCGATGATCTTGCCGCTGTCACCCGCGCCAACCGTCATGAACCGCAGCGCCAGCGTCGCGTCACCTTCGGTCAGCAGCTGGTTGACGATGCGCCAGCGGCCGACGCCGTGCGGCGGCGTCTCGCGCAACATGTCGGCAACCTTGAACCGGCTGTCGGCCCCGACAGTGTCGACCCACGGCCGCCCCAGCATCGGTGCCAGCGGCTGTTGCGCAAGGTCGGTGTCCGCAACGGCGACGTCGATGACGATACCGCTGCCGTCGATCACCAGCGCGATGTCGGCGGCGACATAGGTCAGGCGCGCCGCAAGCTCCGCGTCGAATGGACCAAGCGTCGAATCAGGCGCGGTAAAAGCGTGTCTAGGCGCCAGCGCCGTGCTGGCCGAGCCGCTCAACGAGTTGCTCCGCGACGGCGAGCGCGCGCGGCGCATCCGCCGCGGTCGCATCCGCTCCCGCCGAGTCCGCGAGCTCGGGATGATCGGTGAAAATCTTGCCGCCGACCATGATGCCGACCGAAGGATTTTGCGAGCGCTGCCGCAGCTCGCGCAGCAGCTTTGGCAGTGCCGCCACATGCTCCTCGTTGCTGACCGTCAGCCCGATCAGCTCGAACCACTGGCGTCCAACGATCGCGTACAGGTCGGGCAACGCTGCGTCGGGCGCGCTCCACGTCCGCCATCCAGCGCGCCGGAAAAAGTCCTCGATCATGATCAGCCCGAAGCTGTGCTGGTCGCCCGGCGGCACGGTAAACAGCGCCCGCCGGTCGCTGCGCGTCCGCGCGCTGCGGCATGGCGCGCGGTTGCCGAGCTCGTGGATAACCTGCTGCAGCCGCCACATGCCCATCGTGACATCGACAAAATCGCAGACGTCGTTGTCCCAGAAATCGCCAAGTACCCGCGCTGTCGGAGCGAGCAGTTCGAGATAGATGCAGTCGATCGCGATGCCGTCCTGCAGATGCGTTTCGACCTGCGCCAATAGCTGAGATACGTCGAAGCGCAGCGCCATGTGCGCGAACGTGGTCGGCTCGCCCCGCGTGAATACCGGTTGCCCCGTCTTGGCCCGCGATGCGGTCTCGCGGTCGGCAAGGTGCGCCAGCAACAGTCGCGGAATGATCTCGCCCTCGATCAGCCGCGCCATCCGCAGTGGTGATGAGTCCGGCGCTCGTGCTCGGGACGGTTCGAGACCGGTGAACCCTGCGTGATGAGTTGCCAAAGCAATACTCCCCAGCCGCCGACATCGGGGTACAGCCTGCAGCGCCGCGTTCTCCCGACTCGATCGAAGCTATAAAAAGGTCAGTCACTTGGCAATGCTCATCTGGGCTCGTTCCTCATAGTTAGTGTCAAAACATTTGGACGTAAAGTGGGATTGACAGTCGTGATGGCGGCGACGTAGTTTTCGTTCCGTTGCAAAGCCCGAAGGCACCCGAATGCGGTCTTATGACGGCACTGTACAGGAAGTTGGAGGGCGCGGGTCAGCCGGAACGCCGCTATACACGCCCGCTGAGCGCGCTCGTCGTGATGCGACGGTGTGGACCGTGGTGCAGGGAGTCCTCGCGCCGGTGCAGTTTCTGATCTTCGCGGTCAGCGCCGGGCTGGTCATCCACACGTTGCTGACCGGCGATGGACTCGCCCTGACGACCGCCTCGATCGTCGCGAAAACGGTCGCGCTTTACACCATCATGATCACCGGTGCGATCTGGGAGAAGGTTGTTTTCGGACGGTATTTATTCGCTCCGGCATTCTATTACGAAGACCTGTTCAGCATGGTCGTGATCGCGCTGCACACCGCTTATGTGGTGGCGCTGGTTGCCGGGATCGGCAGCGACCGGCAGCGCCTGGTTCTCGCGCTGGCGGCCTACGCAACCTACGTCATCAATGCGACGCAGTTCATCCTGAAGCTCCGCGCCGCACGGTTGAGCGCGCCCGCCGGGATGATCGCGGCATGACGGTCGCGCTTGCCGAAGCTCCCGCCGTCGCCCCAAGCCGCCTGCCGCCGGTGCTGCGCGAGCGCGGTCAGCGCGAGGTCTTCTGCGGGCTGACCGGTATCATCTGGCTCCACCGCAAGATCCAGGACGCGTTCTTCCTCGTCATCGGCAGCCGCACCTGTGCCCATCTGCTGCAATCTGCCGCAGGCGTGATGGTCTTCGCCGAGCCGCGTTTCGCCACCGCGATCATCGAGGAACGCGACCTCGCGGGGCTCGCCGACGCCAACGACGAACTCGACCACGTCGTCGACCGGCTGCTCGCCCGCCGTCCCGAGATCAAGCTGCTGTTTCTCGTCGGCTCATGCCCGTCGGAGGTCATCAAGCTCGATCTTTCGCGCGCCGCCAGCCGTCTCGAGTCGAAGCACGCGCCTGCTGTCCGCATCCTCAATTATTCGGGCAGCGGCATCGAGACGACCTTCACCCAGGGCGAGGACGCCTGCCTCGCGGCGCTGATTCCGACCATGCCCGCCACCGCGCCTGATGCGGCACCGTCGCTGCTGATCGCCGGCGCGCTGCCCGATGTCGTGGAGGACCAGTTCCGGCGGCTGTTTGCCGAACTCGGCATCCCTGCCGTATTCACGCTGCCGCCGCGCCGGGCTGCCGATTTGGCACCGGTCGGCCCGGCGACGCGCTTCCTGCTCGCGCAACCGTTCCTCGGCGACACCGCGCAGGCGCTCGAAGCCCGCGGTGCCGTGCATTTGCCCGCGCTGTTCCCGTTCGGGGCCGAGGGCACGACCGCTTGGCTGCGCGCCGCAGTGGCGGCGTTCGACATCGACGAGCGCCACTTTAACCGCGTCGTCGCCCCCGGCCGCGCGCGCGCCCAACGGGCAGTCGAACGGCATCGCGCGCAGCTCGGCGGCAAGACCATCTTCTTCTTCCCCGACTCCCAGCTTGAGGTTCCGCTGGCGCGTTTCCTTGCCAATGAACTCGGGATGATCCCGGCTGAGGTCGGCACGCCGTACCTGCACCGCGCGCACCTGGCGTATGAGCTCGCGGCGCTGCCGGCGGGCACGCAGCTGAGCGAGGGGCAGGACGTCGACCGGCAGCTCGACCGCGCGCGCGCTACTCACCCCGACATCGCGGTCTGCGGCCTCGGACTGGCGAACCCGCTCGAGAAGCTCGGCATTACGACCAAGTGGTCGATCGAGCTGGTGTTCTCGCCGGTCCACGGCTTCGACCAGGCGGGCGACCTCGCCGAGCTGTTCGCGCGGCCGCTCAACCGGCGCGACCGGCTGGCGGTGTAGGATGCAGCTGACCGTCTGGACCTATGAAGGACCGCCTCACGTCGGGGCGATGCGCGTCGCCACCGGCATGACCGGGGTCCACTACGTCCTGCACGCGCCGCAGGGCGACACCTACGCCGACCTGCTGTTCACGATGATCGAACGCCGCGACGCGCGGCCGCCGGTAACTTACACGACGTTCCAGGCGCGCGACCTCGGCAAGGACACCGCCGAGCTGCTGCAGTCGGCGATCCGTAATGCGTACGAGCGCTTCCAGCCGCAGGCACTGCTCGTCGGCGCGTCGTGCACCGCCGAGCTGATCCAGGACGATCCGGCCGGCCTCGCCAAGGCGCTCGACCTGCCGGTGCCGGTGATCAATCTCGATCTGCCGTCGTACCAGCGCAAGGAAAATTGGGGCGCGGCGGAGACGTTCTACGCACTGGTCCGGACGCTTGCCGATACGTCGGTCGAGCGCACCCCGATGGCTGGGCGCCGCCCGCGCGCCAACCTGCTCGGGCCGACGGCACTCGGATTTCGTCACCGTGACGACGTCGCCGAGATTACCAAGCTGCTCGGACAGCTGGACATCGACGTCAATGTCACCGCGCCGATGGGCGCGTCGCCCGCCGTCCTCAAGCGCCTGGGCGAGGCCGACTTCAACGTCGTCCTCTACCCTGAGATCGCCGACACCGCGGCACGCTGGCTCGAGAAGACGTTCAGGCAGCCAACGGTCCGCACCGTGCCGATGGGTTATGGCGCAACCTGCGACTTCGTCCACGAGATCGCAGCACTAACCGGCTTCGATGCTGCAGAAATGCTGCGCAGCATCCCGTCACGGCTGCCGTGGTACTCGCGCTCGGTCGACTCGACGTATCTGACCGCCAAACGCGTCTTCATCTTCGGCGACGCGACGCACGCGATAGCCGCCGCACGCGTCGCCTCGGAGGAGCTTGGCTTCGAAATCGTCGGGCTGGGCTGCTACAACCGCGAGTTCGCGCGCGACCTGCGCGACGCCGCGAAGAAGTACAATGTCGAGCCGCTGATCACCGACGACTACCTCGAAGTCGAGGAAGCGATCGCACGCCTGCAGCCCGAGCTGGTGCTCGGCACGCAGATGGAG
>CAXTTR010000128.1:0-8043 GCA_964247215.1 uncultured Sphingomonadaceae bacterium | reverse complement strand
GGTGCCAAGGGCGTAATCATTAATATTACCGGCGGCGAAGACCTTCGCCTGATGGAGGTCGACGAGGCCGCCTCGCACATCCGCGAGATGGTCGACCCCGACGCCAACATCATCGTCGGCAGCGCCTTCAATCCCGACCTCGACGGTATTATGCGCGTGTCGGTCGTCGCGACCGGCATCGACGTCGTCGCCTACACGCCCGCCGTGCCGACGCGCGCGCCGACCGGGTTCGGTGGTACCGCGAGCGCTTTCCCGACCGCTGTCGCTGGACGCCCCGACGCCCGCCAGGATGTTCGCCCTGAGCCGCGCGTCGAGCCAGCCCCGGCTGATGCCGAGCCGGCCGTCGCCGTCCGTGAGCCTGAGCCGGTGTTGCACGAGCTTAACCTCAGCATCGACGATATCGTCGAGTCCGACGCCGAGCTGCCGCGCGAGCCTAGCGTCATCCGCTTCACGCCGACCGCTGCTCCAGCCCCCGCGGCGGCACCGCCGCCGATGCGCGCGCCTGCGCCGGTCGAGGCGGACCGCCCCTTGTCGCTGTTCGAGAAGATGATGAACCTCAGCCGCCCCGCCAAGCCGCGCGCACCCGAGGTCACACTGGCACCCGAGCCCGAAGCGCAGCCCGATGCCGATGTGGCGATTCCGCGCTTCTTCAAGCGTCAGGTCAACGACTAGGCCGGATAACGCGCCGCCGCAACGACAAGGCAAGCTGCCGGCAAACTTGGCTTTAGTTGCGCCGGTTTAGCTGCTAATAGCGGCGCATCCGCCGTTAAGGGACTCGATGCGCGCTGACCAGATGACATTGCCGCTGTACACGACGGCAGCGGTCGGATCGCCGCCGCGGTGGCGGCGTGCATTGCGGCTGGTTTTACTGCTGGCGCTGGCGGCGCTCTACGGCGTCGCCATGGCGTATCTGCCGCAACAGCTGATCGCGTTGCCGCTGGTCCCGATCATCTTCCTGTTGTTGCTCGCGCTGTGGCTGTTGCCCGATCGCGCGACATTCCCCGAGCAGGCGCTGGTCGGTTCGTTCAGCTGGTTCATGGTACTTTATTACCTGTGGCCGTCGTATATCGCGATCGCGCTACCGGGGCTGCCGTGGTTCAGCGCGGGCCGGCTTGGCCTGCTGGTACTGATGCTGGTGACGTTATACTGCTTGTCGACGTCGAGCGTGTTCCGGCGGCAGATGCTCGAGACCGCGCAGGCGTCACGCATTACCTGGGCGCTGCTGCTGGTCGGGATCGGGGCGCAGACGATGTCGCTGCTGCTGACCCCGGCACCAGTGGCGGCAGCGACCAAGTTCCTGAATAACCAGGCTTACTGGACACTGCCATTTTTCGTTGGCTGCTTCCTGTTCCGGAAACCCGGCCGCGTCCAGACCTTCGTGCGGACGATGATCATCATCGTGCTGTGCCTGTCGTTGCTGGGCTTCCTCGAAAATCATCAGCAAAAGCTGTTTTGGGAAGGGCATATCCCGTCGTTTCTGAAGGTCGAGAACGACCAGATGCTCAACACCGTGTTCAGCAGCCAGATGCGCGAGTACATTGGTACTTACCGGGTGCATACAACATTCACCGTGTCGCTGATCTATGCCGAGCTGCTAGTGCTCGTGCTGCCGTTTGTGCTGCACTGGATCGTCACGGCGCGAACCGCCAAGCTGCGCTTCGCGATGATCGCGGCATGGCTGATGATCGTGCCCAACATCATGTTCACCGACTCCCGGCTGGGCAAGGTCGGCTTCATCATCGCCCATCTCGGCTATGCGCTGCTGTGGGCGCTGCGGGCCCGCTACCGTAAAGCCACCTTCGAGACGACGGCAACGGTCGTCGCGATTCCGGTCGCGGCCGCGATGATGCTCGGCGTAATCTTTGCAAGCCACACGCTGCACGCCATGGTGTTCGGATCGGAGGGCTATGCCGGCAGCACCGACGCGCGGGTAGACCAGATGACGCTCGGCATTCCCAAGATCCTGCACAATCCGCTCGGCTATGGTGCCGGGACCGGCGGCACGGTGCTGGGCTACCGCAATCCCGGCGGCATGCTGACCATCGACAGCCAGTTCCTCAAGACAACGCTCGAATCGGGTGTTGTCGGCATGCTGGCGATCTATGGGCTGGCGGTCTGGGCCGCATTCCTCGCGGTGCGGCTATATTTCTTCGCCGAGGATGACGAGAGCGAACTGGCCGGTCCCTTCGCGCTGCTGCTGGTGATCTATGTCATCATCAAGGGTGTGCTTGCCGAGGACTATAACAACACGCTTGGTTATATCGCCGTCGCTGTCGTCGCCGCGCTGGTCGCGCGTTACCAACCGCGCCCGGCGGCGGTCGTCAAACCCTTGGCTTCGGGCGGCATCGGGAACACCATCGGCAATGCCGTCGCGGTGCCAAGCCGATGACGCTACAGCAGCTTTGGCGTGTCGTGCTGGCGTGGCGCTGGACGATCCTGGCGATGACGCTGACCTGCGTCGCCGTCGCCGTCGTCGCGGCGCGCCAGCTCCCCGAGCGCTATACCGCGCGGGCGCGCGTCATGCTCGATTTTATCAACGCCGATCCAAACCAGTTCATAGCGGTCGATAAGGACAGCATCCCGACCTACATCGGCACGCAGATACGCCTTGTCACCGAATATGAGGTGACCGGGCTCGTTGTCGACAAGCTCGGCTGGCTCAACGATCCCAACGTCATCACTGCGTGGGAGCTGGAAACCGGCGGCGCTGGCGAACTGCGCCGCTGGGCAGCGGCGCGCATCGCCGACAATACTTTCGCCCATACGGTCAACGGCAGCGGCATTCTGGAGATCGGCTACAGCGCCACCGATCCGGCGTATGCGGCGCACATAGCCGAACTGCTGCGTCAAGCGTACATTACGCAAAGCCTCGCCAACCGTGCGGCGATGGCGGCACGCGCTGCGATGTGGGCAGCGTCGCGCGAAGCCAAGGCCGCGGCGGCGCTGAAAGCCGCCGCGCAGGCCAGCGCCGATTTTGCCAAGGCCAACGGTATCCTGCTCAATGCGCGCCATCAGTCGGTCGACCTCGTCGAACTCGAGCAGATTCAGGGCATGCTGACCGCGCGGCACGGCCAGAGCGGCAGCCGCGTTGTCGACGGCATACGCGCGGCAAGCGGCGCGCCCGGCGTCGTCCGCGCGACATCGCAGCTGGCCGAAATGGATCAGGAGTTGCGCATCCTCAGTGACCGGCTCGGCGAACACAATCCGCAGCTGCGCTCGATGCAGCTTGAGCGGGAGCGGATGCAGAGCCTCGTCGCGCGCGAAACGGCGACGGCGCGCACCACGGGGTCGCAGTTCGTCTCGCTATCGACCGCCCAAGTCGCTGCGCTCGAAGCCAAATACCGCGAAAAGCAGCGCTATATCCTCGATCACAAGGCGGCCTACGACCAGTTCACCAACCTCCAGCGCGAAGTTGCATTGCGCGAGGCGCTCGAGGCCAACGCCGCGCAGAGCCTGCTATCGTTGCAGCAGATGTCGTCGATCAGCGAAAGCGGGCTGGTGGTGTTCGGTGATGTCATTACCGAGACGACCCCGTCGTTCCCCGACATCCCGCTGATCGGCATTTTGGCGGCGTTGTTCGGACTGGCGCTCGGGGTGACGTGCGCGCTGTTCACCGAACTGCGTGAGCATCGCGTGCGCGGACCCGAGGACCTCGCTTTCTCGTCGCAGGTCCCCGTGCTGTGTACGATCGGCGCGACCGCACCACCGGCGAAACGCCGCTGGCGCATGCCGCGCTGGCGGTTGCCGTGGCGTTCGCCCAAGCTCGGGCCAGCGCTGCAGCCCGCCGAATAGGGCGACGCAGTTCCCAGCCCCGCTCTGGTTAGCTTGAAATCCGTCACCCGAGCAGGCGGGGGCCCATACACGTCAGCCGGTCGACCGTGTATGGGCTCCCGCCTGCGCGGGGGTGAGGTTTGCATACACATGGCCACCGCAGTACGGTTGCGGTCGGCTCCGCACCTGAATAAATCGGCACCATGACCGAGACTGCGACAGACCTGGCGATTGCCCGCGCAGCCAAGCTGCAGCCGATCGCGGCCATCGCCGCGCAGATCGGCATCGATGCGGCCGTGCTCGAACCCTACGGTCACCACATCGCCAAACTGTCGGCGACCTGTCTGGCCGAGGTCGCGGCGCGCCCGGCCGGCAAGCTCATCCTCGTCACCGCGATCAGCCCGACCCCGGCGGGCGAGGGTAAAACCACGACCACGATCGGCCTCGGCGATGCGCTCAACGCCATCGGCCGCCGTGCCGTGATCGCACTGCGCGAGCCGTCGCTCGGCCCGGTTTTCGGGCGCAAGGGCGGCGCGACCGGCGGCGGGCAGGCGCAGGTGCTGCCGATGGAGGCGATCAACCTGCACTTCACCGGCGACTTCCACGCGATCACATCGGCGCACAACCTGCTCGCGGCGCTGATCGACAACGCACTGTATTGGGGCACCACCGACCTCGATCCGCGCCGCGTCAGCTGGCGGCGCGTCACCGACACCAACGACCGCGCGCTGCGCCGCGTCGCGATCGGGCTCGGCGACGGCGGCAACGGCCCGATGCGCGAAACCGGCTTCGACATCACCGTCGCGTCGGAGGTGATGGCGGCGCTGTGCCTCGCCGACGATGTCCACGATCTCGAAGCGCGGCTGGCGCGGATGCAGGTCGGCCAGACGCGCGACCGCCAGATCGTCACCGCCGCCGGGCTCGATGCGGCGGGCGCGATGACGGTGCTGCTCAAGGATGCGATCCGCCCAAACCTCGTCCAAACCATCGCCGGAACCGCGGCGCTGATCCACGGCGGGCCGTTCGCCAATATCGCGCACGGCTGCAACTCGGTCATTGCGACGCGCGCCGCGCTGCGTCTCGGCGAGTTCGCGGTCACCGAGGCCGGCTTCGGGGCCGATTTGGGCGCGGAAAAGTTTTTTGATATCAAGTGTCGCAGCGCCGGGCTCGCTCCCGCGGCGGTCGTCGTTGTCGCAACGGTCCGCGCGCTCAAGATGCACGGCGGCGTCGCGCAGGGCGAGCTTGCGGTCGAGAACCTCGCGGCGCTCGACGCGGGGTTCGCCAACCTCGCGCGCCACGTCGAGAACGTCCACCGGTTCGGTGTTGCGGTCGTCGTCGCGCTCAACGCGTTCGGAAGCGACACCGCCGCCGAGCAGGCGCGTGTCGTCGATCGCTGCCGCGCCGAACTTGGGGTCGCCGCGCACCTTTGCACACATTGGGCGAACGGTGCCGCGGGCGCGACCGCGCTGGCGCACGAAGTCGCCGCGCTCTCCGATGCCAATCCCAATCCGCACGCCAGCTTTCGCCTGCTCTATCCCGATGCGCTGCCGCTCACCGCGAAAATCCGCACCGTCGCTCAGGACATCTACCGCGCCGCCGATGTCGCGTTCGGGCCCGGGGTCGAGGCCGAGCTCACGCGTTTCACCGCCGCTGGTTTCGGCGAATTGCCGGTGTGCATGGCGAAGACACCTTATTCGTTCTCGTCCGACGAGAAGCTGCTTGGCGCGCCGACCGGCTTCACACTGCCGGTCACCGGTGTCCGGCTTTCGGCGGGTGCGGGGTTCATCGTCGCGTTGTGCGGCGGCATCAACACCATGCCCGGGCTGCCACGAATTCCAGCCTCGACGCGCATCCGGCTTGGCACCGACGGCGAAATCGAGGGCTTGTCGTAAGCTTCGAAGCCCGGGCGCTGTCACTCGTTGAACTCGGCAAGTTCCGGGATGCGCGTGAACGCGATCTTCGGCCCCGATCCGCGCGCCGCCCCGCGGGCATCATGGCCGATCGTCACGGCATCGCGGCCCCAGCGATGGTTGACGCGGTCCATCGCGCGGCTCAGCGCCAGCCGCTTCGCCTCGGTCGCCGCGCCGGCCATGCCGTCGCGGTCGAACAACGCCAGCTGCGCCTCGCTCGCCGGCGACAGCTCGAGCAGCGCCACCGACACCTGCCGGTAGCGCTGCGGCGCAAACTCGCTGCGCATCGTCCGCCACAGTGCATCAAGCCCCGCCAGCAGCGTGAAATTGTCGTGCGCCGGGATCAGCCGTAGCGCCCGTGACCACTTCAGCCGCGGCGCGGCACTGCCTTCGCTCCGATCGGCGTCACCCTTGACCGACAGCACCAGCAACGCCGAGCGGCTTTCCATTCGGCGCAGGCGGGTCGCGGCCTTGACCAGCAAGCGCCGCGCCACCAGCCGCGCCGGGGCGGGCCAGCGCAGCTCGGGCGACAGCACCTGACTATGGCCGATGCTGCGGCGCTCGGTCGGCAGCTCGGGCAGGTCGCGCCCGCGCAGCAGCCAGTGCAGCCGCTCGCCCCAGATGTTGCCCCACACCTGCCGCGCCTCGCGCGGGTCGAGCGCAAGGATGCGCGCCATGTCGACGACTCCCGCCGCCGCGAGCCGCCGCTCCCTATTACGCCCGATGCCGGGAATGTCGCCGGGAGCCAGCGTGCACAGCCGCTCGTGCAGCGTCGCCGAACTCAGCACGGTCAGCCCGTCGGGCTTTTCCATATCGGCTGCCATCTTGGCGAGCAGGCGGTTCGGCGCGACGCCGATCGAGCACTTCAGCGCGCTGCCGACGTTCGCCGCGATACCCGCCTTGACCCGCTCGCTCAGCGCGGCGACGCTCACCGGGTCGTTCTCGTTATCCATGAGGCGGCAGGCAACCTCGTCGATCGAGCACACCGCGGTTACCGGCACATGCTTCTCGACCTCGGCGATGACGGCGTGGTGGAAGCGCACATATTCGCCGTGGCGCGCCGGTACCACGACCAGCTCGCGACACTTCGCCCGCGCTTCCCAGATCGGTGTGCCGGTCCTGATGCCGATCGCTTTCGCTTCATAGCTCGCCGCGATCGCGCAGGTGCTGTCCGTCATCACCGGGGCGACTGCCACCGGCCGCCCGCGCAGCTCGGGGGCAAGCTGCTGCTCGACGCTAGCGAAATAGCTGTTGAGGTCGAGATACAGCCAGCGGAGCGGTTGCGAATCGAGCATGCGACCTAACTAGCACATACGAGAACATAAAAAGAACAGAATAGCTTGACGATCGATGGCGCTCGTGGGAGACAGCGTGCACAGGGGGCGCATGAAACCAATCACGCAGGAACCGCCGGGCATCGTCGCGGTCAGCGCCGACGCGCTGACCGGTCGACAGCTGCGCTACTACGACTATGCGATGGCGGCGTTCGTCACGGTCCTGATCTGCTCGAACCTGATCGGCGCGGGCAAGCAGGCGAGCTTGACGCTGCCGCTGATCGGCCCGGTGATCTTCGGCGCGGGCATACTCTTCTTTCCGCTCGGCTATGTGCTCGGCGACATCCTGACCGAGGTCTACGGCTACGCCCGCGCCCGCCGCGTTGTCTGGGTTGGCTTTGCGGCAGCGATTTTTGCGGCGGGAATGGCGTGGGTCGTCGTCGCGATGCCCGCCGCCGCGGGCTGGCGCGGGCAGCCGGCAATGGCCGAGGTGTTCGGTAACACACCTAGAATTTTCGCCGCCTCGATCGCTGCGTTCTGGGCGGGCGAGTTCGCCAACGCCTTCGTGCTGGCGCGAATGAAGGTCTGGACCGGCGGCCGCAAGCTGTGGACGCGCACGGTCGGCTCGACGGTGGTCGGGCAGGGTGTCGACAGCGCGATTTTCTACCCGCTGGCGTTCCTCGGCGTCTGGGAGACGGCGCGTGTGATCGAGGTGCTGGTAACGAATTACCTGCTCAAGGTGCTTTGGGAGGTGCTGCTGACGCCGGTAACCTACCGCATCGTCGCGCTGTTCAAGCGCGCCGAGGGGGTTGACGTGTTCGACACGGCGACGGATTTTTCACCATTTAGGGCGAGGGTGTAATGACGTTCCGATCTAGCGAGTTTACCACACACTATATAACCCGTGGAGGGTCGACAGCGAGCGCAAGTAGCTACCGCTCCTATCTCAAACAGATCGATAACCATCTTGGTGGATTAGACGAGCAAATTGCAGCCCGTGGTGAGCGAGCGATTGAGGAGTGGGCGGCAGCTAACGTCAACACTGCCGAGTACTCTAATCCTAGGCATCGTGGACAAAGGGTATCCAC
>CAXTTR010000127.1:0-8060 GCA_964247215.1 uncultured Sphingomonadaceae bacterium | reverse complement strand
CCCGAATGCTTGCCGAGCACGAGGTTGGACGCGCCCATGCCGACGCTGTCGGGGGTCATGATTTCGTACGTCGAGGCATCCTTGATCATGCCGTCCTGGTGGATGCCGCTCTCGTGCGCGAAGGCGTTCGCACCGACGATCGCCTTGTTCGGCTGCACCGCCATCCCGGTAATGCCGCTGACAAGGCGGCTGGCGCGGGTGATTTCGGTCGTCACCACGCCGGTGCGGAACGGCAGCACGTCGTGGCGGACCCGCACCGCCATCGCGATCTCCTCGATCGCGGCATTGCCGGCGCGCTCGCCGATGCCGTTGACCGTCGCCTCGACCTGCCGTGCCCCCGCCATCACCGCGGCAAGCGTGTTCGCCACCGCCAGCCCCAGATCGTTGTGGCAGTGGGTGGAGAATATCGCCTGGCCGGCGTTCGGTACGCGGTTGAGCATGTCGGTGAACATGACGCCGTAAGTTGCTGGAGTCGCATAGCCTACGGTATCGGGCAGGTTGATCGTCGTCGCGCCTGCCGCGATGGCGATCTCGATGGCGCGCGCGAGGAAGTCGGGGTCCGAGCGCGTCGCGTCTTCCGCCGACCATTCGACATCGCCGCACAGGTTGCGCGCATGCCCGACCGAGCGCGCGATGGCGTCGAGGACCGCCTCGGGGCTGAGGTTGAGCTTGACGCGCATGTGTAGCGGCGACGTTGCGATGAACGTGTGGATACGGGGTTGGCGGGCATATTTCACCGCCGCCCAAGCGCGGTCGATATCGCCGAGCGAAGCGCGCGCCAAGCTGGCGACGATGGCGGTCTGGCACTGGCGCGCCACCTCGCGCACCGCCTCGAAGTCGCCGTCGCTGGCGATGGCAAAGCCGGCCTCGATGACGTCGACGCCTAGTGCCTCGAGCTGGGCGGCGACGCGCAGTTTTTCCTCGAGGTTCATCGAGCAGCCCGGCGATTGCTCGCCGTCGCGCAGCGTCGTGTCGAAAATGCGGATCGTGTCGGTCATGGGGTCGCCTGTCGATTGCGGTTCGGGCAGTGATTCCGAAAGCCCTCAGGCGCGGTGACCGGGCCAAGCCCGCACGCAGCAGCGCCTAAGGGCGCGTAAGTCGCAGGCTGAGCGAGCAGGTCATGTCAGGATAGTAACCGATTGTTCCGCGGCGGGGAAGGCCGAATGTTCTGGTGCTCAGCGGCGGCGCATCTCGTCCTGGCGCATCGGCATCGCGTCGATGGTGGCGAACAGACGCTCGGGCCGGACCGGCTCGGCCGAGCGCAACTTGACCCCGCCGTCCTTGCCGATCAGCAGCACGGCGAACGCATCGTGAGCGATCTTGTATTGCTTGCGGTTAGCAGCGGTGGCGGGGTCGGAGCCGGTGATCTCGGTGACGGTCACATCGCGTTCGCGGAGGTCGTGGCTCAAGGCGGCAAGCAGGTCGCGCTGCCTGATCAGCGCCGGATCATCCGGGGCTGCGAAGATCAACAGACGGCGCTGCGTGGCATCTGCCGCGACCGGCATCACGGCCGCCCACGCGAGAACCGCCGTGCAGGCGGCAAGGACGACAGGGCGAAGCGCGTTCGGCACAGGCCTATAACCCGCGACGCGTCTGGACGTGCCATCCCGGTTGCGCTGCGCCGCATATCCGCCGAAAGCGGGGCATGGCGCTTCCGCTTCTTCCCACGCTCGGCCCCGTCGACGCGATTGCGCATAACATTCAGCTGGCGGTCGCGCCGGTGTTCCTGCTGTCGGGGATCGCGGGTATCCTCAACGTGCTGACCACGCGGCTGGCGCGCGTCGTCGACCGCGCGCGGCTGCTCGAGGCCGACATCGCCAGCTATGACGCGCCCACTCGCGAGCGTGCGCTGGACGATTTGGCGGTCCTCGACCGGCGCATGGTAACGGTGCAATATGCGGTGGCGATGTGCACGCTGTCGGCGTTGTTCGTCTGTATCGTCGTCGCGATCCTGTTTATCGGCGACCTGTTCCCATTCCACGGCTCGGCGGTCGTCGCGACGTTGTTCGTCGGTGCGATGATCCTGCTCAGCACCGGGCTGGTGCTGTTCCTGTTCGAGGTGTGGATCGCGACACGCTCGGTGCGCGTACAGGGCGAGCTGCTGGTCGGGCGGCGGCGCAGGCGCTAGTTCTTCGCCTTGTCGACCAGTGCGTTCTTGCCGATCCACGGCATCATGGCGCGCAACCTGCCGCCGACTTCCTCGATCTCGTGCCGCGACTGCAGCTGGCGCGCCGCCTTGAGCACCGGGTTGCCGGCGCGGTTGTCGAGGATGAAATCGCGGACGAACTTGCCCTGCTGGATGTCGGCGAGGACGCGCTTCATCTCGGCCTTGGTCTCGGGCGTTATGATGCGCGGCCCGGTCACATAATCGCCGAACTCGGCGGTGTTCGAGATCGAGTAGCGCATGTTGGCGATGCCGCCCTCGTACATCAGGTCGACGATCAGCTTGACCTCGTGGAGGCACTCGAAATACGCCATTTCGGGTGCATAACCGGCCTCGGTCAGCGTCTCGAAGCCCGCCATGATCAGCTGGGTCAGCCCGCCGCACAGCACCGCCTGCTCGCCGAACAGGTCGGTCTCGCACTCCTCGCGGAACGTCGTCTCGATGATCCCCGAACGCCCGCCGCCGATCGCGCTGGCATAGCTCAGCCCGACATCGTGCGCGTTGCCGCTGGCGTCCTGATGGACGGCGATCAGGCACGGCACGCCGCCGCCGCGGACGTATTCGGAGCGCACGGTGTGGCCGGGGCCCTTCGGCGCGATCATGAAAACGTCGATATCGGACCTTGGTTCAATGAGTTGGAAGTGGATGTTAAGTCCATGCGCGAACGCCAGCGCCGCGCCCGGCTTCATGTTGGGCGCGAGGTCGTCGGCGTAGATGCCCGCCTGATGCTCGTCGGGAGCGAGCACCATGACGATGTCGGCGTAAGCTGCGGCTTCGGCGTTCGACATCACCTTGAACCCGGCACCCTCGGCCTTGACGGCGGTCTTCGAGCCGGGGCGCAGCGCGACGGCGACATCAGCGACGCCCGTATCCCGCAGATTCTGCGCGTGGGCATGGCCCTGCGAACCATAGCCGATGATGGCGACGCGCTTGCCCTTGACGAGCGCGAGATCGGCATCGGAGTCGTAGTAAACGCGCATGTGTGTGTTCCCCTGTGATGTGTTCGCTCGATCAATTTCGCATCGTCATCCCGGCGCAGGCCGGGACCCACCGTCGTGGCGGTCCGGCATCATCCAGCTTGCCACGACCGTGGGTCCCGGCCTTCGCCGGGATGACAACATCTAAGTAAATCCAGTCTTAAACCGCCTCGAACCCCCGCGCGATTGCTGCCACCCCGGTGCGCGCCACTTCGACCAGTCCGACCTCGCGCATCCGCCCGATGAAGCTGTCGACCTTTTCGGTCGAGCCGCTGATCTCGAACACAAAGCTGCGCGTCGTCGTGTCGACCACGCGCGCGCGGAACACGTCGGCGAGCCGCAGCGCCTCGACCCGCTTGTCGCCCGCGCCCGCGACCTTGACCAGCGCCATCTCGCGCTCGACGTGCGGGCCCAATGCCGTCAGGTCAAGCACGCGGTGCACCGGCACCAGCCGGTCCAATTGCGCCATGATCTGCTCGATCATCGCCGGCGGCCCGGCGGTGACGACGGTGATCCGGCTCGTCGCATGATCGCCCGACACGTCGGCAACGGTGAGCGACTCGATATTATACCCGCGCGCCGAGAACAGCCCGACGATGCGCGCGAGGACACCCGCCTCGTTGTCGACGAGGATGGAGAGAGTGTGGCGTTCGGCGAGGGCGGGTTTCATTCTCTGGGATGTTCCGCCGGGCCATTGCCAATAATGGCCTGCTTTAAATACATAGACCTAGGGATGGCGTTGGCGAGACGCCAAGTATCGTCGTCGCTCAATTTCCCGTAAAATACAAAGCAAGTTGCATTTTGCTCGAGAGGCTGTTCACTGAAACGAGTAAAGCTTGCGTTGATGAAGAGTTGGCGTGCTTCATCAATATCTGCGGTGGCCACAGTTACTTTCGCAGACACTGTCCCCCTCACACCAGCGCCTGCGCATCTTCATCCGCCGCGGCCTTACAGTCGCCGCCTTCCAGCATCATCTCGGTATGCGCCGCGCCGCTGGCGATCATCGGGAAGCAGTTCGACATTTTCGCCACCCGGCAGTCGACCATCACCGGGCCGTCGTGGGCCAGCATCGCGGCGATGCCGTCGTCGAGCTGGTCGGCGGTCTCGATGCGGATGCCTTTCCAGCCGTACGCTTCCGCCAGCTTGACGAAGTCGGGCAGCGCGTCGCTATAGCTTTCGGAATAGCGGCTGCCGTGGTTGAGTTCCTGCCACTGCCGGACCATGCCCATGTATTCGTTGTTGACGATGAACACCTTGACCGGGAGCCGGTACTGCGTCGCGGTGCCGAGTTCCTGGATGTTCATCTGGATCGACGCCTCGCCGGCGATGTCGATGACGAGCGCGCCCGGGTTGCCGAGCTGCGCGCCGATCGCGGCGGGCAGCCCATAGCCCATCGTGCCGAGGCCGCCGCTGGTCAGCCATTTGTTCGGCGCGTCGAAGCCATAGTGCTGCGCCGCCCACATCTGATGCTGGCCGACTTCGGTCGAGATGATCGGCTGGCGCGTGTGCGTCGCCGCCCACAGCCGCTTGATCGCGTGCTGCGGCAGGATCGCCTGCCCCTGCTGCTTGAAGCCGAAGCTGTCGCGTGCGCGCCAGCCGTCGATCTTCGCCCGCCATGCCTTGAGGTCGGCGGCGCGGTGCCCGCGGGCGCGCCAGACCTTGATCATGTCCTCGAGCACATGGCCCACATCGCCGACGATGCCGAGGTCGACGCGGACGATCTTGTTGATCGACGAGCGGTCGATGTCGACGTGGATCTTGCGGCTGCCCGGCGAGAACGCGTCGAGCCTGCCGGTGACCCGGTCGTCGAAGCGCGCGCCGAGGCAGATCATCAGGTCGCACTCGTTCATCGCCATGTTGGCCTGATAGCTGCCGTGCATGCCGAGCATGCCGAGGAACTGCGGGTGCTGGTCGGGGAGGGTGCCCAGCCCCATCAGCGTGCTCGTCACCGGCGCACCGCTGAGCCGGGCCAGTTCGCGCAGCAGCTGCGACGCGGCCGGGCCGGAGTTGATGATGCCGCCGCCGGTGTACAGCACCGGGCGCTCGGCCGCGGCGAGCATTTCGACCGCGGCCTCGATCGCGGCGAGGTCGCCTTTCAGCTGCGGCCGGTAGGTCTTGTGGACGATCTTGCCCGGCCTGGCATAGCGCGCGCGGGCGACCTGGACGTCCTTCGGGATGTCGACGACGACCGGCCCGGGACGCCCGCTGGTGGCGATATGGAATGCCTCGTGCAGCGTGTCGCCGAGCCTGGCGGTGTCCTTGACGAGGTAGTTGTGCTTCGAACAGTGACGCGTGATGCCGACGGTGTCGCATTCCTGAAACGCGTCGGAGCCGATCAGGTGCGTCGGCACCTGGCCGGTCAGCACGACGAGCGGGATCGAGTCCATCATCGCATCGGCGATGCCGGTGACAGCATTGGTCGCGCCCGGGCCGCTGGTGACGAGCACGACGCCAGGCTTGCCGGTCGAGCGCGCATAGCCCTCCGCGGCGTGAACCGCACCCGCTTCGTGGCGGACGAGAATGTGGCGGATGCGGCTGTGGTTGAACAGCGCGTCATAGATCGGCAGCACCGCGCCGCCGGGATAGCCGAAGACAATCTCGACGTCGAGATCGGTCAGCGCCTGGACGATAATTTCGGCTCCGGTCAGGTCACGGTTGGTCACGACGATCTCGCTTACTTCGACGAAGTCGCCGGATTAGGGACATAAAATTGCGCTGTCAAGGCGCAAGGAGCAACATTCCTACCGCATATTCACGTTGCTTTGACGGTGGTCATTGCCTGCGCTTTTTCGGTTTAGGGTTCGGCAGTTCAGTCGCGGTCGTGGCGATCAACTGCGCCAGCCACGCGGCATCGGCAACCTGCTCGCCAATCACGAGACACGGCTTCGCGCCCGGATAGGGCGAAGCCTCGGCGGCACCGGCGGCCAGGGTGCGACCTCCCGGCGTCGGTTTCACGAACAGCGCGTCGTCGCCGATCAGCGCGACGAGCTTGCCGTCGCAGTACAGGCTGTGGCCGCCGAACATTGCGCGCGCGGTAACCGCACCCGCTCCGGCGGCCTGACGGCAGACATGGTCGACGAACTCAGGCGTTGCGGTCATGCAGGGTACCGTCTCGTGTGCACTAGCAATTTGGATGATGGCAGTTGCACTACCGGAAGTCATCCCGGAAGCGCTGTGCGTTCCCAGTCTGGCGTCTGATTGCGAAACCATGTCTGCTGCCGCTTGGCGTACTGGCGCGTGTCGGCGAGCGCCGCCGCGGTCGCCTCGGCCAGCGTCGTCTTTCCCGCCAGCACGGCGAGCAGCGGTGCGACCCCGAGCGCCTTCATCACCGGCAGCGCGGGGTCGAGCCGGCGGGCCGCGAGCGCCGCGGCCTCGGCCAGCGCACCCGCGGCAAGCATCGCCGCGAAGCGCGTCTCGATGCGCGCGTGCAGTTCGGCGCGGGGGCGGTCGACGACGACGCCGCGCACCGCCATTGTCGCCGCGAGGCCGCCAGTCGCCGCTGATTGCCACATGGCCAGCGTCTGCCCGGTCGAGCGCAGCACTTCGAGCGCGCGCATGACCCGCTGGCGATCGGCTGGAGCGAGCCGCGCGGCGGCGCGGGGGTCCTCACGCACCAGCGCGGCGTAGGCGTCGGCCGGGGCGAGTTGGCGGACAACGGCGCGAATGCCGGGGTCGATCGACGGTACGGGAGCTATGCCATCGAGCAGCGTACGCAAGTACATCCCGCTGCCGCCGCAGACGACCGGCAGGCGGGCTGCCGCGTGCGCCGCCGCGATCTCGACGCGCGCCAGTCCGGCCCAGCGCGCCGCATTGCACGCCTCGGCACCGTCGATCACTCCATATAATCGATGCGGCGCGCGAGCGAGGTCGGCCTCGCTCGGGCGCGCGCTGAGGATGCGAAGGTCGGCGTAGAGCTGGCTGGCATCGGCGTTGATGATGGTGCCGCCGTGCCGCTCGGCCACGACGAGCGCCAGCGCCGACTTGCCCGCCGCGGTCGGGCCCGCGATAACCACCAGCGGCGGGCGCTCGGGCTGCGCTATGTCTGCGGAAGTGATCTGGATGCCCCTGCCATGTTGATCGCGGCGCTGATCGCTGCCGGGCGCTTGTCACAGGCCGACGCCGATGCGGCAAGCGATGCGCTGCGTGGCGCTGGCGCCGAGCCGGGGCAGGGCGCTTGGCTCGACAAGGATGACGCCTACGACCTGCCGTTCAGCGGCGACCGCGCCACTGCCCGTGCGGCGCTCGAACTGGCTTTGCCCGGCATCGATGTCATCGTCCAGCCTTTCGCGCACCGCCGTAAACGCCTGCTGATCGCCGACATGGACTCGACGCTGATCGAGTGCGAGTGCATCGACGAACTCGCCGACTATGCCGGGATCAAGCCGCAGGTTGCGGCGATCACCGAAGCGGCGATGCGCGGCGAGCTCGACTTCGTCGCGGCGCTCGATGCGCGCGTCGCGCTGCTCGCGGGCATGGACGTGGCCGTGATCGACCGATGCCGCCGCGAGCGCGTGCGGCTGATGCCGGGTGCGCGCGAACTGATCGCGACGATGCGGGCACACGGCGCGCGGACGGTGCTGGTGTCGGGCGGGTTCACCGCGTTTGCCGGGCCGGTCGGCGCTGAGCTAGGCTTCGACCGGGTCGTGGCGAACACGCTGCTGATCGAGGGCGGACAGCTGACCGGGAAGGTCGCGCGCCCGGTCGTGGACAGCTCGACCAAGCTCGCCGAGCTGAAGGCGGGCGGGGTCGCGCTCGCAGAATGCATCGCGGTCGGCGACGGCGCGAACGACATTCCGATGTTGCGCGCTGCTGGGCTGGGCGTCGCTTATCACGCCAAGCCTGTGACAATCGCGGCCGCCTCGGCCTCGATCAAGCACGGCGACTTGACCGCGCTGCTATGGGGACAAGGCTTGCGGCGG
>CAXTTR010000126.1:1676-8142 GCA_964247215.1 uncultured Sphingomonadaceae bacterium | reverse complement strand
GGTGAGCAGCTGGCGGATCGTTACGTTCGCCATCTCGGCGTTCGGGTAATCGGGCAAATAGCGGCGCAGCGGCGCGTCGAGCTCCACCTTTCCCGCGTCGACAAGCTGCAGCACCGACACGGCGGTGAACATCTTACCCGCCGAGGCAAGGAACATCGGCGTGTCGAGCGTGATCGGCACGGGATGCGCGGGATCGACGACACCCCAACTGCGCGCCAGCAGCCGCGTGCCGCCGCGCTCGATGAGCAGCGAGCCGGCAAAGTCGTCGCGCGTCGCCAGCCGCTGTGCGATGGTAGCGATCACTGCTACCCCACCGTCGCCCGGCAGCGGCAACGGCCGCAGATCGATCGATTTGAGCTTGGCACCGCCCGGTGTCGCAAGCTCGAACTTGAGCCGTTGCAATCCGGGCAGGCAGTGCTGGCGGAGCAGCACGGTCATCGCGGTAGGGGAGCGTTCCGCAATGCGATCGACGATCACGCCGCACGTATCTACTGCCTGTTCGAGGACGAAGACCGGGTCGGGGTCGTCCGCATGGCGCGCATGAACGGCCTTGATCCGGGCGCGATCACCCGAGTTGAAGGCGGCGAGCCAGTCCCGTAGGACTTGATCGAGAAAAACATCCGCGTGTTGCCCGGCAACCGGGCGTGGCTCAGCAGTGCTGCCGTTCACCGCCTGCGCAGCGGACGCGCTTACCGCAGATGCCCCGAGCAGCAGCGTCAAACCTGCAGCGACCCATGCACCCAGTGGCTGATCCTTCGCTCGAAGACGCCATCATGGCGGCCGCAGCTTAGCAGCTGGGCGAAGGTCTGCAATCGGGTCCGCAAGCTGCCTGACCAGTTCGGCGTAGATAGCAGAATGGCGAATTTTGTGCTGGTGAAGGTCGTTCATCCACCGCCCCGATGATTCATTGGCGTTACGTGCTGACTTCGGCGGATACTTCAGATGGTTGCTGGCAAGTCGCTATTGCAGCCGCCAGCGTCTCGACGCTGTACGGCTTGGTCACCGTCGCAGTCAGGCGGTCGCCGGGCGGATAATCGATCCCGGTCCCGTAGCCCGTGGCGAAGATGTATGGGACGCCGAGCGCGCGCAGCCGGGCTGCCACCGGCCAGCTCATCTCGCTACCGAGATTGACGTCGAGCAGGGCAAAGCTTGGTTTTGCGTCATCGATCAGGCGCAGCGCGTCGGCAACATTGCTCGCGACGGCGACATCGGTCGCGCCGAGCGTCCGGAGCATCTCCTCGGCATCGAGCGCGATGATCAGATTATCTTCGACGAGCAGCATGCGGCCGGACACGCCCGCTGTCACCAGCGCCGGCGCCGGCGGGGCTGCTATGGCGATTGTCTGACCATCGACCACGACCTGCCGCGCTGGCAAGGTCAGTGTCGCGGACACACCGCTAACGGCGTAGTCAAGCGTCACGGTGCCGCCAAGCTCGTGCGGAATCGAGCTCTTGATGATTGTCGTGCCAAAGCCGCGCCGGGTTGGCGGCACTACCGGCGGCCCCCCCGCTTCACGCCACGTCAGTTCGACGTCACCGGCGGACCGCAGCCGCCACTCAATCGTCACGTTCCCGCGGCTACCCGATAGCGCGCCGTATTTGGCGGCGTTGGTCATCAGCTCGTGGATAACCAACGCCATTGTCGAAAATGCCGTTGGCTGCAGCAGCACTGCCGGGCCATGGAGCGAGACGCGCTTCGCGCCAGCCCCGAAATACGCGCCCGCCTCAGTCCGGATCAGCGTCTCGAGCGAGCTTGGGCCCCAGTTCTTGGCGGTGATCTGATCGTGCGCGCGGGCTAACGCATGGACGCGGTCGCCGAGCACCGAAGCGAACGTGTCGATGTCGGCCGCGCTGGTGCGGCCCTGTGCCACCAGCCCGCGAATTAGCCCCAGGATATTGCGAACCCGGTGATTGAGTTCGGCGATCAGGAAATCCTGCTTCTCCGCCGCGAGCCGTGCCTCGCGCTCGGTCAGCCCGGTCAGGTGCAGCACGACTTCGAGCAAAGTTACCCGCAGCATCTCAGCGGCGCGCACCTCGGCGTCGGTCCATGGTTGGGACTGTCCACGTACCATCTCGCGCCACGCTTCGAAGCTCTTGCGTGGTGTCAGCCGCGTGCCGCTTGGCCCGGTCGCGACGATCTTGCCCGGCTGCCCCGCCCAAATCACCGAGCGCGCGATTTCGTGCCGGAAAAACACGACATAGTCGCGCGGCATTCGCGAGATTGGCACGGCAAGCAAGCCGCTGCTCCGACCGCCGAAGTCCCGCGCGGGGGCGAAAGCCTCATCAAGCGCATCGGTTGCAAAAACTTCGCTTGCCGACCTGCCGTCGAGAAAACGCCGCAGCGCGACAAACTCGTCGAGCGTTGGAGTTGCGCCTCGCAGCGTCACCTCGCCATCGACGCTGACCGCGATGCCGTCGCACGGCACGAGATCGGCGACACGGTCGATCAGCTCGGCGATGCCCTTGCCCGCGGTGTCCTTGCCGACGATGGCCGCGATCAGCTGGTTGTGAATGCTGCGGGTCTGCTGTTCGTAGGCAGCGATCTCGTCGCGCTCGCGTTGCTCGAGCAGGAATGACAGCATCTGCCCGAACAGGTCGGCCGTCGTGCGCAGCTCGAAGCCGACATGCCGCGGCGACATGTGATGGCAGGAGATCAGCCCCCATAGCTTTCCGCCCCGCAGCAGCGACACGGTCATCGTCGCACCGACGCCCATATTCTGCAGATACTCGATGCACATCTTCGAATGCGCCCGCAGCGTTGACATCGACAGGTCGAGCGGCTCGACGACCGCGTCGAACGGCACCACGATCGGGCTCGGCTCGGCACCGGTGTCGGCAAGCAGCCGGACCGGGTTACGGATCAACAGCGCCCGCGCTTGTTTGGGAATGTCTTCGGCGGGGTAGCGCAGCCCGAGAAACGGCTCGAGACCGGAGCGGACGCGCTCGGCGATAACCTCGCCTGAACCGTCGGGATGAAAACGGTAGATCATTACCCGGTCGAAGCCGGTCAGCGCCTGCATGAGCCGCGCCGCCTCGGACACGAGGCTCGCCTGGCCCTGCATCCGGGTCAGCATGGAACGCACCATTGCACCAGCGTTCAGTTCGCCCGGAGCCTGGCTCGGCTCGGCCTCGATGATCAGCGTCGCGCCCGTGCAGTGGATGGCGAGGTCGAACAGCGCTTTGGTGTCAAACAGGTCGACTGCGAAGGCGCGTTCGACCGCATCGGCGGTATTCAGTTTGCCGACTAGGTTACGAACGAGATCCGCCGTGTTGCTGGAGATCAGCTCCTGCAGCTGGCAGCCGAGCAGCGCGGTGAGCGGCTGGTGGCAGTAGATCGCGGCATTCGCCGACAGCCGGGTGATGACCCAGTCGGCGGTGAGCGCGATCAGGAAGCCGACCGGCTGGATCATCTCGATGAGGTGGATCGGCTCGCGGTCGCAGCTGGTCAGGTCGACGTGATAAGCATGGTGGATAAGCGGTTCGAGCTGTGACACAGGATTTCCCTCGCTGCCGGCCAGGCAACATCGCGGCATCGTTACAGCATCCGGTTGTAACGTACTAACAACAAAGCAGCCACAACGCCCATCTGCGGTCACGGCTTGAATCGTCGCCATCCTTGCGGCGGCTTCCGCGTCGAGGCTGACGCAATTTGCGATGCGGTGACGCGAAGTCGTACACTGTTCGGACCACGCGCGATCGAACTGTTTCCGAACTTCGGCGGCTGCTGGGTCATCGATCGGCCGGACGCACGTATTCTGGACGGCCAGAACTTGCAGCACGCGAAACGATGAACATCTGCGTCAACCGGCGCGCGACAGATCTCAGCCGCTAAGGCGCGGCGCGCGCTTGCCCTCGCCCGCCGTTAATCATTATTCAGCAGGTCTAAGCTGTGGCCACGATTGCAATGCAATGCTCGTTATCGAGAGTAATTCATCGCGAGTTGCCCCGTCGCGCGCCAGTACCGAGAGGCCTTGCGTGACGGCCATGACGAAACCGGCCAGGCCCGCGGCGTCGGTACTGGACAGCAGAATAGCTGTGCTGATGTCGCGTTCTATCCGCGCTCGAAGTTGCTTCTCGATCGCGCTGCGGATGTCGGCGATGGCGCGCTGGACCGCCGCTGAACCTGCTGATCCGCTAGCGGTCGAACTAGCCAGCAGGCATCCCTTTGGTGTGGTCTCGCCGGTGTACAGCACCGCGGCATTCATCAACATTTCGCGTGCCGCAGCATATGCAGTCGGCGCGGCGTCGATCGCCTGTCCCAAAGCTTGGGGGTCGCCAGCGTAGCGATGCGCCGCTTCGAGAAACAAGCGCTGCTTGTCACCAAAGGCAGCATAAAGGCTTGGCGCGGTGATGCCCATCGCCGATGTCAGATCGACGATTGAGGTCGTCTCGTAGCCGTACTTCCAAAACGTGAGCATGGCCTGTTCGAGCGCGGTATCCCGGTCGAACGACAAGGGTCGGCCGATTTTCCGCCTGGGTGAAATCGTGGGCCGATCGTCTTTCGTAGTGGTCACTCCGAAACGTCTTGACTAAGCTCCTGGCGCTTAGGATAGTTTTACATCTCACACCATGAAAGCTGAACAATGCCGCTCACCGACTTCCGCACGCTGGGCCGCTCCGGTCTTGTCGTCAGTCCTTTAGCCTTGGGAACAATGACTTTCGGCCCTGGTGCGTGGGGCGCGGATGCGAAGACATCGCGCGCCATCTTCGATGCGTATCGCAACGTCGGCGGCAATTTCATTGATACCGCCGACATCTACACCGGCGGCGAGAGTGAGCGACTCGTCGGAGAGTTCATCACGGATAGCGGCGTGCGCGACGAGATTGTCCTCGCGACGAAGTTCGGCTTCAACGGCTCAGCGAGCCCGCTGCAGGCGAAGCAAGCGGGCAGCGGTAACCCGAATGCCGGCGGTGCCGGTGCCAAGAATATTCACCGGGCGCTCGACGCCTCACTGCGGCGGCTCGGGACCGATTACATCGACCTGTACTGGATGCATGTCTGGGACGGCGTCACCCCGATCGAGGAGATCGTGCAGACGCTCGGCGACCTCGTGCGGGCGGGCAAGATTCGTTATTACGGCTTGTCGGATATGCCGGCGTGGCTGGCGATGAAGGCAGCGACGATCGCGAGCGAGCGCCGTGTTCCGGGCCCGATCGCGATGCAGCTCGAATATTCACTGGTCGCGCGCGATGTCGAGAGCGAGCATTTTCCCGTCGGCCGGGAAGCGGGCATCGGGATCATGCCGTGGAGCCCACTGGCCGGCGGCTTTCTCACCGGCAAATATGACCGCAATAACACCGCCGGTACCGGGCGGCTGAGCGGGGCCAATCCGTTCGGCAACAGCAAGTTCGTCGATCGCAACTGGGACGTTCTGGAAGTGTTGAAGGCCGTTGCCGCCGAGCACGATCGACCGGCGGCACAGGTCGCGCTGGCATGGACGCTGGCGCGTCCCGGCGTGGCGTCGTCGCTGATCGGCGCAAGCAAGGTCGCGCAACTCGAGAGTAATGTCGCAGCAACCGATATCCGGATGAGCGCCGATCAGATGAAGCGCCTGAACGAGGCGAGCGCGCCGACGCCGGGGTTCACTTCGGAGCTGGCAACACCCACAATCCGCCGCATGGTTTTCGGCGGTCGCGACGTCGCCGGGTGGGGCGAGCACCGTAATCATGGCTAACACCTCCAGCGTGGCAGCAGCAGTTACCGTAACAGGCGAGATCAGCAGTTAAGGACCATAGGTCTCTACGGACACGATCCTCCGCGCACCTGGTGTTCGCCTTAGACTGCAGTCGGGCTAAGCGCTTGGCGGTCACCGCTTTCCGCCTTGCCCGCCGTCGCAAGCTCGGCGTACCTGCCTGGCGGCACGCCGACGTGCCGCGCGAAGGCGACGCTGAACGTGCTGGCGGAGCCGTAGCCGACGTGTTTGGCAACCTCGGCGATAACACATCGACGGCGTAACAGATTTTGCGCCAGCGCCATTCGCCACGTCAGCAGATAATCCATCGGCGCGCAACCGATCGCGCGCCGAAACCGGTCGAAGAAGGTCGAGCGTGACAGCGCCGCTTCTCGCGCCAGCTCGGCAATGGTCCAGCCGTGGCTGGGGTCACCGTGCATGCGACGGATCGCAGCCGCTAGGCGCGGATCGGCGAGCCCGCGCAGCAGACCCGGCGACGCGCTGGTGCGCGGCGTCGAGCGCAGTGCCTCGACGAACAGCACCTCGAGCAGCCGGGCAAGGACGAGATCGCGCGCCGGTCGCGATCCTCGGCTCTCGTCGCTGACGAGCTCGACCAGCGTCGCCAGCCGCGCTTCGCCGCGCACATGCACGAGGCTGGGCAACAGCGCGACGAGCAGAGCGGCATCGGGCGAGCCGAAGCTGCAATGGCCGATAAGCATGGTGACATCAGGCAGCCCGTCGGGCACGCCCAGCCTCACTTCGCCGCCGACCAGAAAGATCGGCTCGGTATAGGTG
>CAXTTR010000126.1:0-1666 GCA_964247215.1 uncultured Sphingomonadaceae bacterium | reverse complement strand
GTATAGGTGTGCGGCGCAGGCAGCTCGATGCTTGAGAACGTATAATCCTGCGCGGCAGGGATCAGCACGAAGTCGCCCCGGCCGAGATTCACCGGCTCGTCCCCGGCAACGGCGAGACAGCACGCTCCTTTCAAGACAACACAGTAGAATGGCTGCGCGGCGTCGGAGCGTCGCAGCCGCCACGGACCGGCGCCGCCGACGACCTTCGAAAGCGTAGCCGTCGGCTGCAGCAGCGTGACGACTTCGGCCAATGGATCGATCATTCGGACTTTCAACACTGATATCTGGACGATCGCAAATAGAAAGTCCGGCGATACTGCATTAGCTAAGAACCAGTTCCAACGACAAGAAAAGCTACTATGCAAACTGTCCTGATTACGGGCTGCTCGTCCGGCTTCGGCCGCGAGACCGCGCGACTGTTCCTCGACCGCGGCTGGACAGTCATCGCCACCATGCGCCAGCCCCGCGAGGACGTACTGCCGCCGTCGGCGCATCTGCGGGTGCTGGCCCTCGACGTAACCGATCCGGACAGCATCGCGCAGGCCGTCGCCGCGGCGGGGCCGATCGGCGTCCTCGTCAACAATGCCGGCATCGGCTGGCTCAACCCACTTGAAAGCACGCCGATGAGTGCAGTGCGCGAGCTGTTCGAGACCAACACGCTAGGTGCGATCGCGATGTCCCAAGCGATCGTCCCGCAGATGCGCGAGCGCCGGACGGGTGTGATTGTCAATGTTTCGTCGAGCGTGACGCTACGCTCGCTGCCGTTGCTGTCGGTCTACACGGCGAGCAAGGCGGCGGTGAATGCCTTCAGCGCGTCGCTTGACCTCGAACTCGCGGAGTTCGGCGTGCGCGTCCGCGTCGTGCTGCCGGGGCGCGCTCCGGACACCAGCTTCGGCAGCAACGCCCGGTCGCGGATGCCGGGCGGTTTTCCCGAAGCCTATGACGAACTCGGCAAGCAGGTGTTCGCCGGCCAGCAGGCGGACGGCCCGGTAACGCATTCGTCCGATGTTGCCGAAGCCGTCTGGCGCGCGGCGACCGATCCGTCGTGCCCGATGCGGCTGCCGGCCGGTGCGGACGCTATCGCATGGGGCCAAGCGAGCTGACGTCCTTCTCGCGTCGAACAATGCCTGTTTAGCTTACGCTTCAGTGAGGACAATCGATGATCCACCGACAGCATCCAATAGGGACGCCTTTTCCGCCCGGAGCAACGGCGGACGAGGTACTCGCCGGCATCGACCTGACGGCCAAGAACGTCATCGTCACCGGCGGGCATGCCGGCATCGGTCTCGAGGTCACCCGCGCGCTGAGCCGGGCCGGAGCGTCCGTCACCATCGGTGCCCGCGACCCGGCGCGCGCCAAGGCGGCGATAGCCGGGCTCACACGTGTCGAAGTGGCCCGGCTCGACCTGATCGATCCCCGGTCGATCGCGGCGTTCGCCGACGGTTGGCTGGAGAGCGGCCGTCCGCTGCACATCCTGATCAACGGTGCCGGAGCATCAGGCGGTCCGGAGCGCGATGCGCGAGGATTTGAGACCCAGTTTGCCACCAACCATCTCGGCCATTTCCAGCTGACGCTGGCGCTGCTGCCGACGCTGCATGCCGCGCACGGCGCGCGGGTCGTCATGATCTCGTCGGGGGCGCAGCGCTTCGGCACGATCCGCTGGGAC
>CAXTTR010000125.1:0-8191 GCA_964247215.1 uncultured Sphingomonadaceae bacterium | reverse complement strand
GAAGATGATGCACGGCGCGTTCTTCTTGCCCTGCTCGAACATGTCGCGCACGCGGCTGGCGCCGACGCCGACGAACATCTCGACGAAGTCCGAGCCCGAGATGTTGAAGAACGGTACGTTGGCCTCGCCGGCGATGGCGCGCGCCAGCAGCGTCTTGCCGGTGCCCGGAGGTCCGACGAGCAGCGCGCCCTTTGGAATCTTGCCGCCGAGGCGGTTGAAGCGCGACGGGTCCTTCAGGAACTCGACGATCTCCTGCAGCTCCTCGCGCGCCTCGTCGATGCCCGCGACGTCATCGAAAGTGACGCGGCCTTCCTTCTGGGTCAGCAGCTTGGCGCGAGACTTGCCGAAGCCCATCGCGCCCTTGCCCGCGCCGTTCTGCATCTGGCGCATGACGAAGATCCAGATGCCGATCATCAGCAGGAACGGCAGCATCGAGATAAACAGCTGGCCGAGCAGCGAGCGGCTCTCCTCGGGCTTGGCGTCGAACTTGACGCCTTTGGTGCGAAGCCGCTCGATCAGCTGCGCGTCACCCGGATTGTAGGTACGAAAATCCTCGTCATTGGCGAGCTTGCCGCCGATCTCGGCGCCGCGGATGTCGACCGACTTGATGCCGCCTTCGTCGACCTTGTTCAAGAACTCCGAATAGCCGAGCGCATTGGCGGCGCTCGACGTCGACGGCCCCTGTACGACGGTGACGATCACCGCCAGCACGAGCAGGATGACGACCCACAGGCCAAGGCTCTTGACCCAGGGATTTGGTGGACGCTTCGGCTGATCAGCCATGCCTAGACCTTTTCTCGGAACGCTTTGTTGTAGCCAAGATAAGCGCACCGCGCCACCACGCAATCACCCGCCGCGCCGCAGGGCCGATAAAGAACGCCGTGCGGCGTTGTTGCATTGCCGTGTCACGTGCGTTCAGCGGCGTGGAGCAGCCAGGGCGAAACGCCAGACCGGGTAAGCGGAAGCCTTGCCGTAGCAGCCGGGACCGCTGCTTCCAGCAACGCCAGCCAGCGTCGCGGAGCGGCCAGCGGCGAGCAGCCGCCGCCAGCGTTCGAGCGACGGCCCAGAAACGCGCGCTTCGGGCGCGACCGTCGCGATCACGCGCATCAGCAGACGCCGCTGCAGTTCGCTTGGCAAGCCCGCGGCATCGACGAACACGGTTGCTCCCGACACCTCGACGCGGCTCGACCATGCCAGCTCGGCTGTCCACGCCAGCGCTGCCTCGGCCTCGGCAAGATGCGCCGCCGCCGCCGCCAGACGCTCAGGGCGCAGCCACGGCGTTGCCGCCAGCAGCGCCCGCGCCTGAGTCCGGTCGAAGCGCGTCGCGCGGTTCGACGGATCATCGACCGCGGTCCAACCTGCCGCCGCGACGATGGCCGCGAGTTCGCTGCGCCGCCAGTCGAGCAGCGGCCGCAGCAGCGTCACCCCGCTGCCGAGCTCGCGGCGAGCGCGGATGCCCGCCAGCCCGGCGCTGCCCGATCCGCGCGCCAGCCGCAGCAGCAACGTCTCGGCCTGGTCGTCGGCATGATGCGCAGTCAGCAGCCAGCGCACGCCGTTGGCGGCGCACCAGTTTGCCATGAGTGCATAGCGGGCGTCGCGGGCGGCAGCTTGCAGATTGCCGGCCGGCTTGGGGCCTAACCAGGCGAGAGTGGTATGCGCCACGCCAATCGTTTCGCAGCGGCTCGCCACCAGCGCTGCCTCATTCGTCGCGCCGGGGCGCAAGCCGTGGTCAACGGTCAGCGCCGTCGCCTGCGTCCCGAAAGCGGCGCGGGCAAGCCAAAGCAGGGCGAGGCTGTCGGGGCCGCCCGACACGGCCACCGCGATGTTTTCATCAGCGCTGCGAAGACCATTCGAGACGGCCGCGACTGCCGATGAAAACCGCTCCGTCAGGCCAGTCTGAACCACCAGCGTTCGTTAGGCTTCACACTTGGCGGCCGTGCGCGCCTTCGCCGCCTGCGCCTTCTGCGCCGCGGTCAGCTTCGCCCCATACACCGACTGCAACTCGTTCAACGCGCGGCAGGCCTGGTCAGGCTTCTTCAATGCCGTCAGTGCATTGCCAAGCCCGATCAGGCTGTCGGGGGCCTGCTCGCTCTTGGGATATTTCTGGTAACCGTCGAGGAAGGCCTTTGCCGCTTGTGCCGAGCTGCTTTGCGCGGCGTAGCTGCGGCCGAGCAGATATTGCGCGGTCGACGCGTGACTGGATTTGGGATTGGCGGCGAGGAAGTCCGCAAAGCCGCTCTCGGCGGCGTCATAGTCCTTGGCCGTATAATGGGCGTAGGCAGCGCGCCACACGGTTTCAACCGGGTCGCCGGTGGCGGGCTTGGCACCGGTCTTGCCAGTGGCAGGCTTGGTTGCGGGCTTGCCAGCTTTGCCCGGCTCCGACGCAGCGGCAGCGCCGGCTGGCTTCGCAGCAGTGGCAGCGGTCCCAGCGTCTGAAGCTGAGCTGCCGGTGGTCGCGCTGCCATTGGCTGCCGCGCCCCCGGACGTAGCGAGACTGTCGGTTGCGGGCGGGTTTGCGCCCGCCGCTGAACCGCCGCTGGCCGTCGCGGCAACGCTACCCGAGCCGCCTGCAGCGTTCGCCGCCGGAGTGCCGCCTTCAAGCTTGGTCAGCCGGAACTCGGTGTCGCCACGCAGCTTCGTCAGCGTCGTGTCGAGCTGCTTCAAACTGTTCTGGTTCTCCTCTACCTGACCGGTCAGCGTCCGCAGCTGGCGCTCGAGCGCGTCGACGCGCGCGGTCAGGTCGTTGATAGGGGCCGAGGCCGGTGTACCCTGCGGCTCGGCAGTCGCGGCGGCTGGAGCCGAACTGATGTCGGGCGTAAAAAACTTCGCGTCGCCGCCTGGGAATACCTTGCGCTGTACCGCGCGCATTTCAGATTCGAGCTTGCCGACGCGCTTGGCGGTCGTCGCCGGGTCGCTATCGGCTGCAACGGCGGCCGCGGTCGCCGTCATCACCGGAAGAACACCGGCCAGCGCGAGCACGATCACTATCCGGCGAACGCGTGTCGGCACTGCTGCCATCGATCGTGCTAGCATCGACGATATTACCTTGAACGTGCAGGGTTGGAAGGCACCACGGCCGATCGCACTAACGCGCCGCCGCCGGTCCGGCGCGCGCCAGCAGGTCGGCCGGTGCAAGGCTGACATCGCGCACGGTCTCGACCGGTTTGCCGAGTGGCGGAATCGCGCGTCCCCCGACGTTGAGCTTCAGCACGCCGGCCTTGCCGGTCCATAACAGCAGCCCGGGCGTGGCGGGTACGGCGTAGGTGACATTAGCCGGCAGAATGCCGATCTTGACGGCGCTCCTGCTCGACCGGTCATAGATCTTGACCCAGACATCCTCTGAGGGCGTGATCGTCACCGGCCCGGCCGCGGCATTCGTCGCGAGACCGGCGGTGCCAGCACTGCCCGGATTCGGTGCAGCCAGGGATGCAGCGACCGGCTCAGCGGCCGACGTCGTCGGAGCGGCTGCAACTGCTGTAGTGCTGACCGGCGCGGCCGCCGGCTGCACGCTATGTACCGGTGCACCAGCGGCGGACGTCGGCACGGACGAGCCGGCTGGCGCGCCCGCGGTGGTCGTTGCGGCAACAGCGGCGGGGGTTGCCGGGCGCGCGCGGTCGAACATGCCCGCGCTATACCCGACCACTCCAGCCAGCACGATCACCAGCCCGGCGATGCTGGCTGTCATCAGCCCGCGCGGCGGCAGGCGGCGCTCGTCGAGCGGCTCGATCGCCGCCATCATCGGCACGATTGGCGCCTTGGTGGTTTCCGCGCGAAACTGCGCCGCGGCGGCTTCAGGGTCCCTGCCGACGGCGCGCGCGAACGACTTCACGAAGCCGATCGTATACGGCAAAGCCGGTAGCGCGTCGTGGTTGTCGGCCTCGATCGCGCGCAGATGGCGCAGCGGAATGCGACTGTCGCGCGAGATATCGCCGAGGTCGAGCCCGGCGGCAGCGCGCGCCTCGCCCAGCATCGCACCGAGGCGCTGCGGGGTCGCGCGCATGGCTGCCGCTACCGGGTCAAGCGCAGGTTTCGCTTCGGTGTCCACGCGTGTTCCTCTGGTTCCGCCCGCGTCACCCCTGCACCGGCCTGAACATACGGGCGCAAACTCGCGGTTGACGCGTCTGCTGTCAACTCGCAACGGGGCGGCTTAACCACGATTAACGCACTGTTCGGCTGCTGAGCGAGCCATTGGGCTTACGCTGGGGGCGGCACGGCGCGACCTTGTTGCGGCGCAGCAGTTAGCGTATGGGGCGGCGCAATCCATCCCCACGTTTCCAGGAATACCTTATGCGTTTGCGCAACGTCGCGATCATCGCGCACGTCGACCATGGCAAGACGACTCTCGTCGACCAGATGTTTCGTCAGTCGGGCACCTTCCGTGATAACCAGCGCGTCGCCGAGCGGGCGATGGACTCAAACGATCTCGAGCGCGAACGTGGCATCACCATCCTTGCCAAGTGCACGTCGGTCGAATGGCCCGACCCGGCGACCGGCGAAGTCACGCACATCAATATCGTCGACACCCCGGGCCACGCGGACTTCGGCGGCGAGGTCGAACGCATCCTGTCGATGGTCGACGGCGTCATTCTGCTTGTGGATGCGGCCGAGGGCCCGATGCCGCAAACGAAGTTCGTCACCGGCAAGGCGCTGGCGCTCGGGCTGAAGCCGATCGTCGTCGTCAACAAGATCGATCGCCAGGATGCCCGCGCGCAGGAGGTTCTCGACGAGGTTTTCGACCTGTTCGTGACGCTCGAAGCTTCCGACGAGCAGCTCGAGTTTCCGGTGTTGTTCGCGTCGGGGCGCAACGGCTATGTCGGCTACGACAGCGACGTGCGCTCGGGCGACCTGACGCCGCTGTTCGCCACTATCGTCAAGCATGTGCCGCCGCCCGCCGCCGACGTCGACGGGCCGTTCAAGATGCTGGTTTCGCTGCTCGACCGCGATGCCTTCGTCGGGCGCATCCTCGCCGGGCGCATCCTGTCGGGGACGCTCAAGCTCAACATGCCGATCCGCGCGCTCAATCCTGACGGCAGTGTCGCCGAGGAAGGCCGCGCCTCGAAAATTATGGCGTTCCAGGGCCTCGAGCGCGTGCCGGTCGAGGAAGCGCATGCGGGCGACATCATCGCCATCGCCGGGCTGACCAAGGCGACCGTCGCCGACACCATCGCCGACATCAGCGTGACCGAGCCGCTCCACGCGCAGCCGATCGACCCGCCGACGCTGGCGATGACGTTCAGCGTTAACGATTCGCCCTATGCCGGACGCGACGGCAGCAAGGTCACCAGCCGGATGATCGCCGACCGGCTGACCCGCGAGGCCGAGGGCAATGTCGCCATCAAGATCACCGAAAGCGCCTCCAAGGACGCGTTCGAGGTCGCCGGCCGCGGCGAGCTTCAGCTTGGCGTGCTGATTGAGACCATGCGCCGCGAGGGCTTCGAGCTCAGCATCAGCCGTCCGCGCGTGCTGTTCGCCGAGGACGAGAACGGCAAGCGCACGGAGCCTTACGAGCAGGTCGTCATCGACGTCGACGAGCAATATGCCGGCACCGTCGTCGAGAAGATGGCGAGCCGCAAGGCCGAGATGACCGACATGCGGCCTTCGGGCGGCGGCAAGACCCGGCTGACGTTCAGCGCCCCGGCGCGCGGGCTGATCGGCTATCACGGCGAGTTCCTGTCGGACACGCGCGGCACCGGCATCATGAACCGGCTGTTCGACAGATACGGGCCGTACAAAGGCCCGATCAACGGCCGCGGCAACGGCGTGCTGATCTCGACCGAGACCGGCGAGGCCGTCGGCTATGCGCTCGGTTATCTGCAGCCGCGCGGCACCTTGATGATCGAGCCCGGTGAAGCGGTCTATCAGGGCATGGTCATCGGCGAGAATGCCCGCGACGACGATCTTGAGGTCAACCCGCTGAAGTCTAAGGCGCTGACCAACTTCCGGGCGAGCGGCAAGGACGATGCGATCCAGCTCAGCCCGCCGAAGCGCCTGACCCTGGAGCAGGCGATCGCCTATATCGACGACACCGAGCTGGTCGAGGTGACGCCGAACTTCATCCGGCTGCGCAAGGTCCATCTCGACCCCAACGAGCGCAAGCGCGCCAGCCGCAAGGTGGCGAACGGTTGAACGCCGCAACTATCGTTACAGTCGCTCGTTAGGGGCGCACTGAACCGAGGGAGCGAGTAATGGCCGAATTCGAAACACGCCGCGTCGACGAGCGAACCACCGTCAGCAACAGCGACGGGCACCCGGCGATGACCGACACCAACACGACCATCCACGATGCGCCCGCCGCCAAGCGCGGCGGCAGCATGGGCTGGCTGCTGGCGATCATCCTGATCGTGGCGGCCGTTGTCGCGGCGTTCGCGTTCAAGCTGATCAATATCGACCAGATCTCGTCGGGCAGCCTGCCCAAGGTCGAAGCGGTCGGCGGCAGCCTGCCGAAGTTTCAGGTCGACACCGCCAAGGTCGTCGCCGGTACCAAGGATGAGACCGTCAAGGTTCCGACCGTCAGGACCGAGGACAAGACGATCAAGTTGCCGACGCTGCATGTCGAGAAGGCCGATGCGGCGAAGAGTGACGGATCGAACTAAGCCGGAGGGTTTGCACCGGCGACCTGCACCGTCGTTGACGGCTTACAAGTGAGCCGCCGCGGGATGGGCTGATGGCCAATCCCGCGGCGGCTGCTTATTGAAGCGATGGCCTTTCCCGCTTCACCCCACATGGCACGCGCGCTCGACGAGGCGCATGCAGCTGGTGCGCGCGGCGAAGTCCCGGTCGGCGCGGTGATCTGCGATACGGCCGGCTCGGTGATCGCGGCCGCCGGTAACCGCACGCGCGAGCTCAACGATCCGACGGCACACGCCGAGATGCTGGTGATCCGCGCCGCTTGCGCCGCGCTGGCGAGCGAGCGGCTGACCGGCTGCGACCTCTATGTCACGCTCGAACCCTGCCCGATGTGCGCCGCGGCGATCGGCTATGCCCGGATCGCGCGGCTGTATTACGGCGCGAGCGACCCAAAGAGCGGCGGCGTCGAGCATGGTGCGCGCGTATTCGCGCAGCCAAGCTGTCACCATGCGCCGGAGGTGTTTGGCGGGATCGGGGCGGCGGCTGCGGCGGGGCTGTTGCGAGAGTTTTTTGGAGCGCGGCGTTGATCCTCCCCGGCTTCGGGGAGGATCAAACTACGCGTAACAAGCCAGCTTCAACCCTGCCCGTGGCCACCGCGTCTTCGCCAGTTTGCCCGTCGTCGACAGGCACACCCATGCGTCCATCATGTCCTCGCCGCCGAACACGATATTGGTCGTCAGCAGGTCGGGGAACGCATGATCCTCCTGCGCGCCTGTCGCCGGGTCGACCGAACAGATGCCTGGCCGGTCGAGCAATGTCGCGACGCAGACATTGCCGTTCGCCTCGACTGCCATCGAATCAAGATAGGTCCGGCCCGGGAAGCTGGTAACCACGTGCCCGGCGGGAATACCGGGCGCGGGCGGCTCGACTGTGCCGGGCGCGGTGATCGTGAACGCCAGCAGCAGGCGCTCGAAGGTCAGCGCCGCATAGACCGTGCTCTCGTCGGGTGACAGCCCGACGCCGTTCATGTTGGGCCCGCGCACCGCGCAGCTTATGCCGCTGCCGTCAGGCTGTGCATAAAAGAGCCCGCCGTGGTCGGTGTGATGCGCGTGGTGCTTGCCGAGGTCGGTGAACCACATACCGCCAGCGTGGTCGAAGACGATGTCGTTCGGGCCGCTCAGGGGCACGCCGTCGCAGCTGTCGTACAGCCGTTCGACCTTGCCGGTGTGAAGGTCGATGCGCTCGATCCGCCCGCCACCATAGTCGGCGGGCGCGGCACCGGGGATCATCAGCCCGGCACTCTCGCCGCTCCACGCAAATCCGCCGTGGTTGCAGACATACAGCGCGCCGTCAGGGCCGATCGCCGCCCCGTTGGGACCGCCGCCCGGCGTCGCGACGACTTCGACGCGGCCGTCGGGGCGGACGCGCGCGATCCGCCCCGCCTTGATCTCGACGAGGAGCACCGAACCGTCGGCCATCCACACCGGGCCCTCGGGGAATTGCAGGCCGTCGGCGACAATGGTGAAGTCTGGCATGTGCGTCCTCCCAAGTTAATCATCGAGAGCGAGACACCGAAACCCGCTCATCCCGAGCTCTTGTCGAGGGACCCGCGACCATTCTGCCG
>CAXTTR010000124.1:0-8299 GCA_964247215.1 uncultured Sphingomonadaceae bacterium | reverse complement strand
GTCCGGGCGCCAGCTGCGCCGCCGCCTGCGCGCGGGCGGCGGCGATCACGGCGTCGAGGTGCCCGCCGAGCAGCACCTCGCCTGCATAGCCGCTGTCGGGCATCGCGGCGCTGTGCAGGTGATGCGCTATCCCGGCGAGGAACACGTCGACCGGATCGGCCCCGAACGCCGGCGCGGCAAGCACGCCGTAAACCGCAACCACCAGGCTATGCTCGGCATGATTTTCGGCAGGTGTCAGCATGACACGCGGCTTGCCAGGAGCGGTCACCCCCGCGCGCGGCTGCCCGGCAAGCAGCAGCACGAACGGCGGCACCTCGCCAGCGGGGAGCGAACCAGCGGCGAGCGCGTGATGCAGGTCAGCCGCCAGGGCCGCGTCCACCGCCCCGGCCACAGCGTCGAAGGCGCGCTCGAGGATCGCGACCGCAGCCGCGTGACCCAGCCCAAGCTCCTGCAGCTTGACCAGATCGAGATCGCCCAGCCGCGCCGCTGCAATGGCGGCTGCCGTCGTCCGCATCGTGACCGCCTCGGCGTCCATGCCACTGACCAGCCCGGCCCACGCCGCCTGAAACAACCGCGACGCGATCGATCCGGTCCGTCCCGCCGAATAGATGCGCTTGAGGTCGCCGAGTTCGCGGAACAGCGGCAACAGGCTGCTGTCGAGGTCGACCGCTGGCGTCACCGCCTGCATGACGTTCATGCGGCGTTATCGAGCCAGTGGTCGAGCTGCGCCTGCTGCTCCATCAGCGCGTGCACCGCGTCGTGACCGTTCCTGGTCTGCGGAGCCTTGAAGAACAGCCCAAGCTGCTCCTGCACGCCACCCTCGCCGCGGCGCTGCGCCAGTTCGATCACCCGCGCGATCTCGATCACCAGCGGTGCCGCCAGCACCGAATCCTTGCACAGGAAGTTGAGCTTGAGCTGCATCTTGCGGCCGAGGAAACCCGACAGGTCGATGTTGTCCCACGCTTCCTTGTCGTCGCCGCGCGGGCGGTAATAATGGATGTGAACGATGTGATCCTCGACCGGGTAGCCGAGGATGGCGTCGAGCGCGCCCTTCTTGGTGCCAACCTTCGCCGCCAGCGACTTGGGATCATCAAGCGCCTTGCCGTCGCTATTGCCGAGGATGTTGGTCGAGAACCAGCCGTCGACGTGAAGCGCGCGCGCGCGCAACGCCGGGGCGATCACCGTCTTCAACAATGTCTGCCCGGTCTTGCCGTCCTTGCCCGCCACCGGCACGCCAAGCTCGGTCGCCAGTTCGGTCAGCGGCGGCGCATCGGCCGCCACGCTCGGCGTGAAGTTGGCGTACGGCGTCGCGCTGGTGATCGCCGCATAGGCGTACAGCATCGCCGGGCCGATCTCGGCATCGTTGGCGTCGAGCCCGCGCTCGAACGCCTCGATCGAAGCGAAGCACGGCGAGTCGAGGTCGGGGATGCGCTCGACCGAGGCGAGGTTGATCATCACCACCGAGTCGAGCTGCTTGGCGCTGCGAAAGCCGCGCAGATCATCCTGGATCAGCTTGATCGCGTCACGGTGACTGGCGGCCGCCTGCTTGTGCTTGCCGTCGATGTTGGCGCAGAAATCGATGCTGCCGACAGCCGGCCACGGCTTCATGCCGCGCAGGCTGCCCGCCCCGTTCGCCAGCTCCTTGTCGCCGAGCACGCCGTGGCGGAGCGCGGCAGTCCCGAGGTCGCTCGCGTCGAGGTCCCAGCCGGCGAAGACCATGTCGCGGTAGGCCGCTAATCCGGCGCTATCGTGATCGGCCAGCGGAAGACCATCGAGGCTGTTCGACCCCGCCTTGATCATCTCGATGCCGCCGATTGCTGTCGTCGCCACCGCGCCTCCCAGGCCGATGATGGCAACGCCAATTCTTCGATCCGACATCGACTTCCCTTGGTTATGAATTCGTAACACTCAACCCACTAGCCGCGCGAGCGTTCCGCGCGCCATGACGCGACGTCGCAGTTCGCTCGCGCGGCGTAACGACCGGCGTTGCGCTATTTATCGTTGGCCTGGACGTTCACGGCGGTGTCGGCGAGCTGGCTCATATACTCGTCGCCGCTGTAGATTTCCTTGGTCGCGCCGCTAAGCTTCCCGGCGTCATCGTTGAACCCGAGCGCCTTGGCGTAAGCGGCCGCGGTGCCGAAGCCGGCGATGCCGTAATGGGTCATGCGCTGGTACTGTGCGATGATCACCGCATCGAGCACCGGGCCCTTTTCGGGAGCCTCCTCGAGGATGTGCTTGGTCGCCTCGTTGACCAGGCCTTCCATGCCCTTGCAGTGTTCCTTCTCGACCTTTTCGCCGTGCTCCTTGAGCAACGACTTGAGCAGATCGGTATGCTTGGTGATGCCTTGCTGCGACTTAGACAGCATCTCCTTGAGCTTGGAATCGCTCGCCTTGCTGCCCACTTTCTTGAGCAGCCGTTGCATCTGATCGTTCGCCGACCACAAATCCTGCAGCTCGTCGGTATAGAGATCGTTCAGGTCCTCGGGTGCATCCGCCATCGCAAGCTCCTATTTACGTCCGGGCGGAACAGCGATCCGGACGTGCTGCGGTTCCACCTCGAACGCCGAAATCAAGGGTTGAACATGCCTACACCGGGTCCGGAACTGCCGGCTCACATCGAGCAAACCGTGCAGATGATGGCGAAGCTGCACGCGCAGCATTACTCCGCCGCGACCCCGCTCCAGAAGTTCGCCGAAAAGCTGACGGTCCAGGCGGCGCGGCCATCGTTTACCGTCGCGATCACGCTGATCGTGCTCGGCTGGATCGCGCTTAACCTGACGCTGCAGGACATCGGCCTGCACGCGCTCGATACGCCGCCGTTCAGCTGGCTGCAGGGCGCCGCGACGCTCACGGCGCTCTATATTACCTCGCTGATCCTGACGACGCAGCACCGCGAGGATCAGCTCGCCAGCCACCGCGCCCAGCTGACGCTGCAGCTCGGTATCCTCAGCGAAAAGAAGAGTGCGAAAATCATCGAGCTGCTCGAAGAGCTCCGCCGCGACAGTCCGCGCCTGGCCAACCGCGTCGACGCCGACGCCGAAATACTGTCGATGCCCGCCGACCCGAAGATGGTCCTCGACGCCATCAAGCAGAATGTCGACCGCGAGATGGCGCCGGCGACGAGTGTGGCCGCCGACGACACGGAAGCGGTATGAAGGGGCGATCGCGTTGCAGGTGGCTGAAATGGACATGGTTATTTCCGCCTGCGCAGTGCTAACCGCTTCCCCAGCGCAAGCTGGCGTCCACGCTGATGCAGCAGCGCGAACTGCCCGGACATGGGCCCCAGCTTGCGCTGGCGCGGCGGGTGAAGGTCGAGGTTGGTTCAGCTAACGCAGAACAGTGAAACTCACCACTGCGGGAAACAGCGGCCCATTGCGCCAGCGAGTGCCGAGAACCCTGCCCCTCCCTCACCGCGGCGGCGGCGCGTCGTCCTTGAGCGCGCCGTCGAGCCAGCGCTGATCGAGCCGCGGCGCATCGGGCGGCTGCGTGCCGTCGCCGCGCGGACCGGGTGCGACTTCGCCGGTATGCGGCGCGCGCTCGACCGGGTTGCCGTCGGCATCGGTCGCTGCTCCGGGCGCGGTCGCGTCGGGGCTGAGGCCGTAAACCTGGTCGTCGGGTTCGAGCCCGAGGTCGGTCGCCGGGACGTCGGTGGTCAGCGGCACCGGCGGCGTGCCGCCAACGGCGCGCGCCATGTACGCCGCGAACGCGCGTGCCGGGGCGCGCCCGCCCTGTAGTCCGGGGATGGCCTTGGCATCGTCGCGGCCCATCCAGACGCCGGTGGTCAGCTCGTTGGTGAAGCCGACGAACCAGCCGTCCTTGTTCGACGTCGTCGTGCCCGTCTTGCCTGCCAGCGGCCGCCCGAACTGCGCGTTGCGCCCGGTCCCGGTCTGCACCGCCGCCTGCATCAGGTCGGTCATCTTGGCCGCGACATACGGCGCGACGAGCACACGCGGTGTCGGCGCCTCGCGCTGGTACAGGATGGTGCCCGCGGCGTTGGTGATGCGCGTGATGCCGTATGGGCGCGTCTCGATGCCGCCGCTCGCGACGCCTGCATAAGCGCTGGTCAGTTCGAGCAACGTCACGTCGTTCGCGCCGAGCGCCATCGCCGGGCGGCGGTCGATCGGCGTGGTGATGCCGAAGCGCCGCGCGACCTCCGCCACCGTGTCGAATCCCGCGGTCGCCGCGAGCTGGACGGCGACGGTGTTGACCGACCCGGCGAACGCCTGCCGCACCGTCATCGCGCCAACGAAGCGCCCGTTGCTGTTGCGCGGGCTGTAACCGTCGATATCGATCGGCTGATCGACGACCCGGTCATCGGGCGACACGCCCGATTCGAGCGCGGCGAGATAATCGAACAGCTTCCACGATGACCCCGGCTGACGCCGCGCGGTGACGGCCCGGTTATAATTAGAGGCGACGTAATCGCGTCCGCCAACCATGGCGCGGACCGCGCCGTCACGCGCCAGCGCGACCAGCCCGGCCTGCGCGCCCGCGGGAGTCTCGGTCGCCAGCGCCAGTTCGGCGGCACGCTGCCCGGCGGGGTCGAGCGTCGTCGTCACCTGCAGCGGCGCGACGGTTTCCTCGGTCAGGTTCTCGACCTGGCCGAGTACCCAATCGGTGAAGTAACGCACTCCCGACGTGCGTTCCTGCGCCGCGAACCGCAGCCCGTCGAGGTTGGCCTCGGCAGCTTCGGCAGGTGTGATCGCGCCGCTATCGGCCATCGTGCGGATGACCGTCGCGGCGCGCGATTTTGCCATCAACGGGTCGGCCGACGGTGCATAGCGGCTCGGCGCCTTGACCAGTCCGGCGATGATCGCCGCCTCGGGCAGGCTCAGCGTCGCCGCGCTGTGGCCGTAGAATTTGCGGCTCGCGGCGTCGACGCCGTAGGCGCCGCCGCCGAAATAGACGCGGTTGAGATAGAGTTCGAGAATTGCCTCCTTGGTGAACTTACGCTCGATCGCCAGCGCCAGCACCATCTCGCGGATCTTGCGGTCGAGGGTCTTGTTCGATGTCAGGAACACGTTGCGCGCCAGCTGCTGCGTGATCGTCGACGCGCCCTGGACGCTGTGCCCGGCCTTGATGTTCGCCACCATCGAGCGTGCGATGCCGATCGGATCGAGTCCCGGGTGGCTGTAGAAACGCCGGTCCTCGACCGCCACCATCGCGTCCGACATCGTGTGCGGGATGCGCGCGAACGGCAGCCACTCGCCGTAGCTCGGCCCCAGGCTGACCAGCACGCTGTTGTCGGCGGCGCGCACCTCGACGCTCTGGCCGTTGGGCGAGCGCATCAGCTCGTCGAAGCTCGGCAGCGCCGCCATCTCGACCGCAACCGCGACCCCGAGCGCGATCAGCCCGATCAGCCCGGTGATCAGCACCGCGCGGAACAGCACGGTCAGCCAGCCGCCACGGCGGCGCGCGCTGGATTTCGAGCGGGACTGGGGGGAGCGCGGTGCCATTTACGGTACGGGGTTCGCGCTTAGGCAGCTTTCATTGCGGCGGCAAGCGGTGTCGGCTTGGTTCCACACCCGGCACACCCCGGGTCCTTCGGCAGCGCCAGCGTCCGCATTCGCGCGCCCAGCGCATCGTACAGCAGCAGCCGCCCGGCGAGCGACGTGCCGAAGCCGGTGATCTCGCGGATGACCTCGAGCGCCTGCAGCGACCCCATCACGCCGGTCAGCGCGCCGAGCACACCCGCGTCGGCGCAGGTCAGCGCGTTCCCATCGCGCGCGTCCCCATCGAGCGCGTCGCCGACGTAGCAGCGGTAGCATGGCAGCGCCGCCTGCCAACCGCGGAACGTCGCGAGCTGCCCCTCGAACGGGCCGACCGCCGCCGACACCAACGGGATCCGCAGCACATACGCCGCGTCGGCAACCGCCAGCCGCGTCGCGAAGCTGTCCGAACCGTCCGCCGCCACGTCATGCCCGGCGAGCAGCGCGGCCGCGTTGGCCGCATCGAGGCGTGCCGTCACCTGCACGACGTGCACATCGGGGTTGAGCCGCGCCACCGCGTGGGCGGCGCTCTCGGTCTTGGCGCGCCCGACGTCGGCGCTGCCGTGCAGCACCTGGCGCTGCAGGTTCGACAGCGCGACGCGGTCGTCGTCGATGATCGTCAGCCGCCCGACGCCCGCCGCCGCGAGATACTGGATGCACGGACTGCCGAGCCCGCCCGCGCCGACCACCGCCACCGCGCTGCCGAGCAGCTTGCGCTGCCCGCCGCCGCCGATCTCGCGCAGCACGATATGGCGCGCATAGCGGTCGAGCTGCGCGTCGGTGAGATCGCTCATGGCATGATGCTCAATGCCCGGTCGAGCCGAAGCCGCCGCTGCCGCGCACCGTCCCGTCGAGCGCGTCGACGACCTGCCACGCCGCCTGCACCACGGGCGCGACGACGAGCTGTGCAATCCGCATGCCGCGCGTGATCGTCACCGGATCGGGACCCAGGTTCACCAGCAGCACCATCAGCTCGCCGCGGTAGTCGCTGTCGATCGTACCGGGCGCGTTGGCGACGGTGAGCCCGTGCCTTGCCGCCAGCCCCGAGCGCGGGCGGACCTGCACTTCGTAACCAGCCGGGATCGCCAGCCGCAGCCCCGTCACCACGGCGGCACGCGCGCCCGGGGCCAGCACCAGCGGCGCCTCGAGCGCGGCAGCAACGTCCATGCCCGCCGCGCCAGCACTGGCGTAGGCGGGTAGCGGTAAGCCGGTACCGTGCGGCAGGATTTCAACGGCGATGCTGGTCACGCCAGCGCCGCCGCGATCCGCGCCGCCAGCCGCCGCGCGACCTCCGACTTGAGCAGTTCGGGCCAGTCCTCGACGCCGTCGGCAGTAACCAGATGCACCCGGTTGAGCTCGCCGCCCATGACCTCGCCGGAGACGTCGTTGGCAACGATCCAGTCCGCGCCTTTACGCAGGCGTTTCGCCGCGGCGTTGTCGACCACCGCCGCGGTCTCGGCGGCAAAGCCCACCACCAGCCGCGGGCGGCGCGGTCCGGCGGCGGCCAGCGCCGCCAGGATGTCGGGATTGGCAATCAGGTCGAGCGTCGGCGGCACGTCACCCTTGGCGCGTTTCTGTTCGCTCGCGGCGACGTGCCAGTCGGCCACCGCCGCGACGCACACCGCCGCGTCGACCGGCGGCGTGCCAGCCACCACGGACCCGGCTGCCGCCGCCATCTCGCGCGCCGTCTCGACATCGATGCGGGTCACCCCCGGCGGCGTCTCGAGCGTAACCGGCCCGGCGACCAGCGTCACCCGCGCGCCCAGCGCCGCGAGCGCGCCGGCAACCGCAAACCCCTGCTTGCCCGATGAGCGATTGGCGAGATAACGCACCGGGTCAATCGGCTCGTACGTCGGCCCGGCGGTAACGAGGACGTGCTTGCTGGTTAGCGATTGCGCGCTGACAGAACCAGACAGGTTCGCGGGTCCGGCAAGGGCGTGCTTATCGGGCGCTGCCGCCAGCACACCCTGGATCGCGGCCATGATCGCGGGCACCTCGGGCAGCCGCCCCGGGCCGTATTCACCGCACGCCATCGCGCCAACCGCCGGTTCGAGGACGCTGACACCCCGCGCCCGCAGCGTCGCGATGTTCGCCACCGTCGCCGGATGCTGCCACATCCGCACGTTCATCGCGGGCACCGCCAGCACCGGCGTATCGGTCGCCAGCAGCAGCGTCGTCGCAAGGTCGTCCGCCAGCCCGGCCGCCATCTTCGCCAGCAGATCGGCGCTGGCGGGGCACACGACGATGAGGTTGCTCGCCCGGCTGAGCGCGATGTGGCCCATGCTGGCCTCGTCGTCGAGGCTCCACATATCCTCGCGCACCCGCTCCTCGGCGAGCGCGGCAAGGCTGAGCGCGGTGACGAAGCGCGCGCCGCCCGCGGTCAGCACCGGCAGCACCGCCGCGCTGGCCGCCTTCAAGGCGCGCGTCAGTTCGAGCGCTTTGTACGCCGCGATGCCGCCGCCGACGATGAGCAGGATGCGCTTGCCGTGCATGGCGGCGGCTTAGCGCGCCCCGCCACGGGTGTCGATATCAGGCGGCGATCAGCAGCTTACCACGATCGGCCGCAGCTGCCGCCGCCGCATCGCCGCGCCGATCATCCCGAAGCCGAGGATCATCATCGCCCAGGTCGACGGTTCGGTGACCGACGTGTCCATGACATCAATCGTCACCAGCCCATTGCCGTTCTGCTGCGCCAGCGCCATCTGGCCGCCGGTGCCGCCAAAGAACGACCCGCCGCCGCCGCCGCCGCCGCGATCGCCGCCGCCGCCGCCGCCGACGCCACCGCCGCCGCCGCCGCCGTAATAGCCGCC
>CAXTTR010000123.1:0-8327 GCA_964247215.1 uncultured Sphingomonadaceae bacterium | reverse complement strand
GCCTCGGACAGATAGGTGATGTGTGCCGCCATGCGCGCCACCGCGAGCCCCGCGACCGGCGTGCGCCCGGTATCGTAGTAGGCGCCCTTGGCCCAGTCGGGATCGGCCATGATCGCCTGCCGCCCGACCTCGTGATAGGCGATATTCTGCGCCGTATGCCGCGCCGCGGTAGCGATCGCAACGACCGAGCGGACGCGCTCGGGGTATGCCACCGCCCAGTCGAGCGCCTGCATGCCGCCCATCGAGCCGCCCGCGACGGCAAGTAATTGTCCGACGCCGAGCGCATCGAGCAGCGCCGCCTGCGCCCGCACCATGTCGCGGATGGTAATCACCGGAAAGGCCATTGCGTACGGCGCAGCCGTGGCCGGATCGAGGCTGGCGGGGCCGCTGCTGCCCATGCAGCCGCCGATGACGTTGGCGCAGATGATGAAGTGCCTCGCCGGATCGATCGGCAGCCCGGGGCCGACGAGGCGGCTCCACCAGCCGGGCTTGCCCGAGCGCGGGTCGATGCCGGTGACATGCTGATCGCCGGTCAGCGCATGGCAGACCAGCACCGCATTACCGCCGTCGGGCGCGAGCGTGCCGTAGGTGGCAAAGGCGATTTCCGGCGCGGCGAGTACCGCGCCCGATTCCAGTGTCAGCGCGGGCAGGCGGAGACGGCGGTCGGGGGTGGCGGCCAGTTCGGTAACGATCATCGCACCGACGGTTACGGGCGGCGGCGACACGGTGCAAGCCGCTGCCTCGATCGGCGCGCGAAGGCGCTTTGCCGGAGGCGTAACGGCCGCTATCGTCAAGCCAACATCAGGGGGCGATCATGATCTCGATATTCCGCGTAACCGTTGCATGCGTGGCGGCCCTAGCGGCTGTCGCGGCGCAAGCGGCGGCTAGTGAGCCGGCCACCGATCTCGCCGCAGCATTTGGAACGCGCGCGGCGGCGCACGGGATGGCGCTATCGCCGCTCGGCACCAAGGTGCTTTATATCGCTCCGGCCGGTACCGGCGGCGGCGCGGTGATCGTCGCCGAGGTCGCGACCGGCAAGACCAATGTGGTGTTCAGCAGCACCAGCACCGAAATCAAGCCGCAGCGCTGTCGTTGGAAGAGCGAAACGCGGCTGGTGTGCTCACTCTACATCATCAAGCCGTCGGGCATGGGCATGTTGAGCTTCACGCGGGTGCTCGCGATCGACGCCGACGGCAAGAACGTCAAGCAGCTCGGCCAGCGTGATTCGACCGATAGCGTCGGCCTTAACCAGAATAGCGGCAACGTCATCGACTGGCTGCCCGACGATCCCGATCATGTGCTAATGCAGATCTACATTCTCGAAAAGGAGACGGCGACGACATCGGGCGGCAGCAACATCCGCAAGCCGCTGTCGGGGCTCAGCGTCCAGCGCGTCGACATCCGCAGCGGCGGGGCGATGATCGTCGAGTCCTCGAACAACAACGCGCTTTCATACGGCACCGATGGCCACGGCATGGTGCGCTTCAGGACCAGCGGCAGCAAGGCCGACGAGACGCTGCGCAGTCAGATCCGCTATTATGCTCGGCCCAAGAACGACAAAACCTGGCAGACCCTCGGCACGGCGAGCCTCGACGCCAATGCCGGGCTCGAGTTCGACGGCTTCGACGAGAGCGGCGACAATCTGTTCGCGCTCGAACCGCACAACGGGCGGCAAGCGCTGTACAAGATTGCCGCCGACGGCTCGGGCACCAAAGCGCTGGTGTTCGAGCATCCTGTCGTCGACGTCGACGGCGTGCTTCGCATTGGCAAGTACAGCCGCCCGGTCGCGGTCGAGTATACCGTCGAAGGGACCGAGTTCGCCTTCTTCGACCCGGCGCTGCTCAAGTTTAGCCGCGGCCTGCAGAAAGCATTACCGGCGCATCCCGAGGTCGTAGTGCTCGATGAAAGCTGGGATCAGCAGATCAAGCTGGTGTTCGCCTCGAGCAGCGCCGATCCGGGGACTTACTACCTGTACAAGGAAGCCAGCCACGAGCTGAACGAGCTCGTTGCACGACAGCCCGAGCTGAAGCCGCTGACGCTGGCGACGGTCAAATCGATCAAATACCCGGCCGCTGATGGCACGATGATCCCGGCGTATCTGACGCTGCCGCCGGGCGTGCCCGCGAAGCAGCTGCTGGCGATCATCATGCCGCACGGCGGGCCGAGCGATCGCGACATCGGCAGCTACGACTGGCTGGTGCAATATTACGTCCAGCTCGGCTATGCGGTGCTGCAGCCGAACTACCGGGGCTCGTCGGGATACGGCGAGGCATGGTACCGCAACAACGGCTTCAAGTCGTGGGCGACCGCTATCGGCGACGTCAACGACGGGGCGCGCTGGCTGGTCGCGCAGGGCATCGCCAACAAGGACAAGCTCGCCATAGTCGGCTGGAGCTACGGCGGTTATGCGGCGCTGCAGGCGAACGTGCTCGACCCCGGGCTGTACAAAGCGGCGGTGGCGATCGCGCCGGTGACCGACCTCGAAGGGCTGCGCAGCAAGGCGCTGCGCTTCACCAACTATAATCAGGTCGACGCGTTCATCGGGCATGGTCCGCACGTCACCGCCGGATCACCGGCGCGCAACGCCGCGGCGTTCCGTGCACCCGTGCTGATTTTCAGCGGCGACCGCGACCTCAACGTCGACGTTAGTCAGGCACGAACGATGGATGCCGCGCTGGCCTCGGCAGGCAAGGCGCACGAGCTCAAGATCTACCCCGGCCTCGATCATCAGCTCGACGACAGCGAAGCACGCACCGACCTGCTGCGGCGCAGTGCCGCCTTCCTCGCCGCCAATGTGAAATAGCGCCGCGCTTGTCAGAACGCGCGCGGCACGCCACAGCACCGCACATGAGCAGTGCACCCACCCTGATTCAGGTTCCGCCCGCCCCGCGGGTCAAGCCGTGGGTCGACGCTATCCACGCGTATGTGCCGGGCAAGGCCAAGCTGACCGGGATCGCTAACCCGATCAAGCTGTCGTCGAACGAGAACCCGCTCGGGCCGTCCCCGGCGGCAGTCGCGGCGATGGCGGCGGTGGCGGCAGGCGCGCACCGTTATCCTGACGCGGCGTCGGTGGCATTGCGCGAGGCGCTCGCGGCGCATCACGGCCTGCCCGCCGACCAGATCATCTGCGGCACCGGCTCGGACGAGCTGCTGCATCTGCTCGCGGGAGCCTATGCCAGCGTCGGCGACGAGGTGCTGTATGTCCGCTACGGCTTCGCGGTGTACCCGATCGCGGCGCAGCGGGTCGGCGCGACCCCGGTCGAGGCGGCGGATGACGACTATACCACCGACGTCGACAAGCTGCTCGCGGCGGTGACTTCGCGGACGAAACTGGTCTATCTGGCCAACCCGAACAACCCTACTGGTACGCTGATCTCCGGTGCCGAAGTGCGGCGGCTGCACGCCGGGCTGCCGTCCGACATCATGCTCGTGCTCGACGGGGCGTATGCCGAGTTCATCGACGACGCCAATTACGAAGACGGTTTCGCGCTCGTCGCCGAGCACGCCAACGTCGTGGTGACGCGAACTTTTTCGAAGATTTACGGACTGGCGGCCGAGCGTATCGGCTGGGCGTACGGCTCGCCCGCGACAATCGCCGCGCTGAATAAAATCCGCGCGCCGTTCAACGTGCCGATGGCGGGCGGGGCAGGAGCGGTCGCGGCGCTTGCCGACCAGGCATGGATCGACCGCTGCCGCGAGCACAATAAGGTCTGGCGCGCATGGCTCGCGGCCGAAATCGCCAGTCTCGGCAACGCTGGCTTGCGCGCTGTGCCGTCGGCGGCGAACTTCCTGCTGGTGACCTTTCCCACGACGGGGCCGCTAATGGCGGAAGCCGCAAACAAGGCGCTGATGGCGGACGGGATCATCGTGCGTTGGCTGCCCGGCCAGGGGCTGCCCAACGCGCTGCGGATCAGTATCGGCACCGAGACCGAGACGCGTGCCGTGGCGTCGAGCTTGCGGCGTTTCGTCGAGGCGCATCACGGCTCGACAGTGCGGCCGACTGCTCCGCCGCGCTGATGCTGCCGTTTGCGCGCGTTGCAATAATCGGCACAGGCTTGATCGGCGCATCGCTGGCGCGCGCCGTCCGCGAACGCATGCCGAGCGTGCGGCTTACGGTGCACGATGCCGACCCGGCGGTGCGCGAGCGGGTGCGCGCGCTCAGGCTCGCCGACGATGTCACCGACACCGCCGCGGCCGCGGTTATCGACGCCGATCTGGTCGTGCTGTGCGTGCCGGTGCTGGCGATGCGCGAGGTGGCGGCGTCGATCGCCGCCGACCTCGGCACCGATTGCGTCGTCTCCGATGCAGGCTCGGTCAAGGCGCAGGTCTTGGCCGACCTGACCGCGGCGCTGCCGGCTGGCACGGCGATCGTCCCCGCGCATCCCGTCGCCGGGACCGAGAAGTCAGGCCCCGATGCGGGCTTCGCGACGCTGTTCGACGGCCGCTGGTGTATCCTGACGCCGGCCGCCGATGCCGACCCGCTGGCGGTCACCCGGGTAGGCGAGTTCTGGTCTCGGCTGGGTGCCAACGTCGAGCTGATGGACGCCGCGCATCACGACCTGGTGCTGGCGGTGACGAGCCACCTGCCGCACCTGATCGCCTATAGCATCGTTGGAACCGCCTCCGATCTGGAGGACGTTACCCGCTCGGAGGTGATCAAATATTCGGCCGGCGGCTTCCGTGACTTCACGCGCATAGCGGCATCGGATCCGACGATGTGGCGCGATGTTTTCCTGTCGAACAAGGATGCGGTGCTCGACGTGCTACAGCGTTTCAGCGAGGACCTGACCGCGCTGCAGCGCGCGATCCGCTGGGGTGACGGCGACTATCTGCACACGCTGTTTACCCGGACGCGCGCGATTCGCCGGACAATCATCGACGCCGGGCAGGACACCGCCGCCGACGATTTCGGGCGCAGGCCTGTGTAATTGCAGCAGTAATGAACCGATCTGCGATAGCGTCGATCGCAAGACCGTCGGATACTATTTCTGCTCGAACGCCCGACGCAAGCCGAGCGCACCGGCATCGGCGCGTTTCTGATATTGTGCCGCAAGCTGCCGATGTGCTTCGGCGGCGGTCGGCGTGCTTGCCGCCGCCGCCATCTTCAATTCGGTAATTGCCCGTTTCCGGCAGTACGCTGCGTCGAATTGTGCCATGACACCCCTCCGGACGACTCAGAACATCTCCGTAGCTATTATTCACATCCGGAACGTGTTAACCAGCATAGCACCGCGATGTGTCCGGTAGCGTACTGATTTCGTTGTTGCGCCAGCGTACAAAACTACCACATTGACACTATGCCGGTTCGCGTTCTGGGCACCGGCTTCTGGGATATGGCTCGCTCCCAAAAATCATTAGCATAGGGTAGCGCGTGTCACCATCACAATCATTTACGCGTAACTGCCTGTTGTCGGCGATGACTGCCAATGACTATAAGTTGATTGGTCCGCATCTTGTCCGCGAGCCGCTGGCGCGCCTCGATCGGTTGGCGCGCCCCCACGAGCCGATCGACCGCGTTTACTTTCCTGAAGGTACGGTAGTTTCGATCGTCGCTGTCGGTCCAGGAAACGCCCGCACTGAAGTTGGTATTCTGGGCCGCGAAGGTATCTCAGGCGCAGCCGTATTGCTCGGCACCGAGCAGACCCCGCTCGAAACTTATGTCCAGGTCGGTAACTCGACGTCGCTAAGCCTTCCGACCGCCGACCTGCTCGCTGCGGTAGAGGCGAGCGCGACGTTACGGACGCTGCTCCTGCGCTATGCGCATGTTCAGAGCGTCCAGGTTGCAAGTGCGCTATCGACGATGGCGGCGTTCACCATCGACCGCCGCCTCGCGCGCTGGCTGCTGATGTGCCACGACCGGCTCGACGGCGACGACATCGCGATCACCCACGAGTTCATGGGAATGATGCTCGGCAGCCGCCGCGCCGGGGTCACCGAAGCGCTCCATATTCTCGAAGGCAACGGTCTTGTACGGTCGAACCGCGGGCTCGTCGTGGTAGTCAGTCGCCCGGGGCTCGAAGCGCTGGCTGGCGATAGCTACGGCTGGGCGGAAAACGAATACCGCCGTCTGATCGGCGCGATGCCGCGCGATTCGACTAACGGCCGGCTCAGTGGCGGCATGACGGGTGGATTAGCGGTAATTCCGTGACAGGTGCTGCCGGTGTCTGACGATACCGGCAGCACTTCGTCCGCTACCGGTTACGGCTGACCCTTGCCGCCTGCCGAACCGTAGATTTGCCCGGTCGCATAGCTGCCGTCGTTCTCCGCCAGCCGCACGTAGATGCCGCCGAGTTCGGCTGGTTGGCCAGCGCGGCCCATCGGCGTTTCGCCGCCGAACTTGACCAGCTTGTCCTGTGTCGCACCGCCGCTGACCTGCAGCGGCGTCCAGATCGGGCCCGGCGCGACACCGTTGACGCGGATGCCTTTGGGGCCGAGCTGCTTCGCCATCGAACGGGTGAAGTTGAGCATCGCCGCCTTGGTCATTGCATAATCGACGAGGTTCTCCGACGGATCGGTAGCCTGCTCCGAAGTCGTCTGGATGATCACCGATCCCGGCTGCATGTGCTTCAGCGCCGCCTTGGTCAGCCAAAACATCGCATAGATGTTGGTCTTCATGGTCCAGTCGAACTGTTCGGTCGAGATGTCCTCGAGCGACGCGTGGACCTGCTGGCGGCCGGCGTTGTTGACGAGGATATCGAGCCCGCCGAGCTGGCTCGCTGCCTGATCGACGAGGCGGTTGCAGAAACCTTCCTGGCGCAGGTCGCCGGGGATCGCCACCGCCTTGCGGCCGCCGGCGCGGATCAAGGCGACGACCTCGCGCGCGTCGGGCTCCTCGGCAGGCAGATAGTTGATCGCGACGTCGGCACCCTCACGCGAGAAGGCGATCGCGGCGGCACGGCCCATGCCCGAGTCGCCGCCGGTCACCAGCGCCTTGCGGCCGAGCAGGCGGCCCGAGCCCTTGTAGCTGGTCTCGCCGTGATCGGGCCGGGGCGACATCTTGCTGGCAAGGCCGGGCCATGGCTGTGACTGGCTTGGGTACGGCGGCTTGGGATACTTGTCGCGCGGATCCTGGATCGGCGGCTCGCCGGTGACCTGGCCACTGGCGCTGCCCTGCGCGCGCCCGGCGGTAGCAACGGCGGCCGCGGCGGCAACCAGCCCGGCGCTGGCAACGCCGACGACACTGCGGCGCGACAGCGCGGCTTTATCCTCTGTACTCATGACAATACTCCTGCTGACCCAGTTTCCGAAGTGCCAACTGCCGACGGCCAATCGGGTTCAACGAAGTGCGACAGCGTGACTGGCAGCGGCTCAACCAACGCTTTGCGCTGCCCCGCGCCAGCGCCCATATGGCGGACATGATCCGCATTGTTCTTGCTGTGCTGACGATGCTGGCCGCGGCACCGGCGATTGCGGCGAGTATGAGCGGTTCACCCGGGGCGAACTCGGTTCAGAATCCGCACACCCGCGTCGAGCTGATCACGGCGAGCTTTTCGCCCGCACCAGGCCAGCCTTTGACGGTCGGCATCCGGCTGACCCCGCAGCCGGGCTGGCACACATATTGGTCGAACCCCGGCGATGCCGGCTCGCCGCCGCGCGCAACCTGGTCGTTGGCTGGCGCTCCGGTCAGCGCCAGCCCGCTGCGCTTCCCGGTCCCTGGCACGCTGTTGGTGTCGGGATTGATGAACTATGTCTACGAGGGCCCGGCGACGCTGCTCGCCGATGTCCGGATGCCGACCGGATTGCAGGCGGGCGCGGCGCTGCCATTACGCCTGACACTACAGTACCTCGTCTGCTCGCATGAGCTATGCGTGCCCGAAAGCGCCGAGCTGTCCGCACCGCTGATTATCGGCAACGGTGCGGCTGATGCCAGCCAATCGGCAGCGCTCGCCGTGGCCCGTGCGGCACTGCCCAAGCTGGTCGACTGGCGCGCCAGCTATGCCGTCCGCAGCGGCCGCCTTACGCTAAGCGTGCCGTTCGGCAATGCCGCCAAGGTAAGATCGGCATATTTCTTCCCGCTCACCGACGGCACTGTCGACTACGCCGCGCCGCAGCTCCTCCGCGTATCCGCGAACGCGGTCCGGCTTGAAACGAAAGCGAGCGGCACCCCGAAACAGGCGGTCGCCGGGGTGCTCAAGGTGGTGCGCGCGGGCGACAGCGAGCCGCTCGGTTTTGCGCTGACGGCCACGCCGGGGGGCGTTGGCGACACTGTAGGGGCCGGTGGCAGCGGAACCGCTGTCACCGGCCCTGGCGCTACAATTGGAGGGCGGGCGTCGAGCGGCACCGGCTGGACCAGCTTCCTTCCCGCGCTGCTGCTCGCTGTCGCTGGC
>CAXTTR010000122.1:7163-8336 GCA_964247215.1 uncultured Sphingomonadaceae bacterium | reverse complement strand
GTCGTACAACAATCACACCGGCGTCCCGCTCAGCCTTGCGCGGATGCCTGCCGCCAGCCGCTTTGGCGTGCTCGAAATGGGGATGAATCACGCGGGCGAGCTCACCGCACTGACGGCGCTGGTGCGCCCAAGCATCGCGCTGATCACCTGGGTGACCAGCGCGCATGCCGAATTCTTCGCCGACGAAGGTGCCATTGCCGATGCAAAAGGCGAAATCTTCAGCGGGCTAGAATCCGGCGGCACCGCGGTGATCCCGTATGATAACGTCCACCGCGACCGGCTGATCGCGCATGCCGAGCCCTATGCCGGGCGGATCATCACCTTCGGCTTGGGCGAAGGTGCCGACGTCCGCGCCGATGACTTCGCGCTGCTGCCCGACTGCACAACCGCCAGCGCCGACGTCTTCGACGAACGGCTGATCTTTAAGGTCGGCATGGCGGGGCGGCATTGGCTCAATAACGCGCTCGGCGTGCTCGCGGTCGTTCACGCAGCAGGCGGCGACCTCGCGCTGGCGGGACTGGCGCTTGCCGAACTTAGCGAGCTGCCCGGGCGCGGCGCGCGGCGGCGGGTGCAGCGCAGCGAGGGCACCGCGGTCGTCATCGACGAGAGCTATAACGCCAACCCCGCCTCGATGACCGCGGCGCTCGGCGTGCTCGGCGGCATCACCCCCGAGCGGCGCGGGCGGCGGCTTGCGCTGCTCGGAGCGATGGGCGAATTGGGCCGCGGCTCGGACGTTTTCCACGCCGGGCTCGCCCCCGCTATCGAGGCGGCAGGTGTCGCGCGCGCGGTGCTCGTCGGTGCCGCGATGCGCCCGCTGGCGGACGTGCTGCGGCTGCGGACCAGCACGGTGCTGGTCGACGACGCCGCTGCCGCACTGACGCTGATCGAGACCGAGCTTGCTGTCGATGATGTTCTGCTGGTCAAGGGGTCGAACAACGTCAAGCTCGCCACCGTCGTCGCCGGGCTGATCGAGGAGCGCATGCGGTGATCTTTCTGCTCGCCCGGATGACGCACTTCGAGGGCGTGCTCAACCTGTTCCGCTACATCACCTTTCGCAGCGGCGCGGCGGTGGTGACGGCGCTTGTCATAGCACTGCTGATCGGGCCGCGCTTCATAGCATGGCTGCGGACCAAGCAGGGCAAGGGCCAGCCGATCCGCAGCGACGGTCCGGCC
>CAXTTR010000122.1:0-7153 GCA_964247215.1 uncultured Sphingomonadaceae bacterium | reverse complement strand
ACGCTGTCGACGCTGCTCTGGATGGATGTCAGCGACGGCTTTACCTGGGCGGCGGTGCTGGTGACGCTCGGCTTCGGCGCGATCGGCTTCATGGACGACTATGACAAGGTGGTAAAGCGCTCGGCGAAGGGCGTCTCGGGGCGGCTCCGGCTGGCGCTCGAGTTCGGCATCGCCGGACTGGCGGTGTGGTATATCTCGACCCGCACCGGGCACACGCTGTACCTGCCGTTCCTCAAGGACACCGGCATCCCGCTCGGGCTGTTCTATATCGCCTTCGGGGCATTCATCATCGCCGGGTTCGGCAACGCGGTGAACCTGACCGACGGGCTCGATGGGCTGGCGACGATGCCGGTGGTGATCGCGGCGCTAAGCTTCGGCGTGATCGCCTATCTCGCGGGCAACATCAAGTTCGCCGATTATCTCGGCATCCACCATGTCCCGGGCGCGGGCGAGCTCGCGGTATTCGTCGGCGCGCTGATTGGCGGCTGCCTCGGCTTCCTGTGGTTCAACGCGCCCCCTGCAGCGGTGTTCATGGGCGATACCGGCAGCCTCGCGCTCGGCGGCGCGCTGGGGACGATCGCTGTCGTTACCAACCACGAGATCGTACTGGTACTGATCGGCGGGTTGTTCGTACTGGAGACGATCAGCGTCATCGTCCAGGTTATCAGCTTCAAGACCACCGGCAAGCGTGTGTTTAAGATGGCACCGCTGCACCATCATTTCGAGCACCTCGGCTGGAGCGAGTCGACCGTGGTGATCCGCTTCTGGATCGTGTCGTTCATGCTGGCGCTGGCGGGGCTGGCGACGTTGAAGCTGCGGTGATCACCGCGCGCGCCTTTGCAGGGAAGCGCTACGGCGTCTACGGCCTCGCGCGTAGCGGCAAGGCCTGCGTTGCCGCACTTACCGCAAGCGGTGCGGAAGTGTTCGCGTGGGACGACGGCGAAGCCGCGCGCGCCAGCTTCGACGGGCCGCTGACTGAGCTCAACGGCTTCGATCTGAGTAGCCTCAACGCGCTCGTCGTGTCGCCCGGCGTGCCGCACAGCGCGCCGCTGTTCGTTGCGGCCACAGCCGCAGGCATTCCCGTCATCGGCGATATCGAGCTGTTTGCACAGGCCCGCGACGAGCTGCCGCCGCACAAGGTCGTCGGCATCACCGGTACCAACGGCAAGTCGACGACGACCGCGCTGGTCCATCACATCCTGCAAACCGCGGGCGTGCCGTCGCTGATGGGCGGCAACATCGGGCTGCCAATTCTCGCGCAGGAGCCGCTGACCGAAGGCGGCGTGTATGTGCTCGAACTGTCGTCGTACCAGCTTGAGATTACCCAGACGCTCGATTGCGACGTCGCGGTGCTGCTCAACATCACGCCCGATCACCTTGACCGGCATGGCACGATGGCGGCGTATGTCGCCGCCAAGCGGCGGCTGTTCGAAATGCAGAGCGCCGCAGGTACCGCCGTCGTCGGCGTCGATGACGAGTATGGACGCGATCTTGTTGATACTGCAGTGGCTCGAGTCGTGCCGATCTCGGCCACGCGCAGGCTGGACGAGGGTGTCAGCATTGTCGATCATGTGTCGTGGATCGGCAGCGCCGGGCTCGCCTGTGCCGAGCACTGGCAGACGCTGCAGGGTCCGCATAATGCGCAGAATGCTGCCGCAGCTATCGCTGTTTGCCGCGCGCTCGGCGTGCCGAATCAGCCGATCATCGAGGGCCTCGCCACCTACCCCGGGCTGCCGCACCGGATGGAGCGCGTGCGCGACACCGGCGGCGTGCTCTACGTCAACGACAGCAAGGCGACCAACGCCGACTCGGCTGCTCCCGCGCTCGCCGCCTACCCGCGCGTCCACTGGATTGCCGGCGGGCTGGCCAAGACCGACGAGCTCGACGCTTGTCTGCCGCACCTGAGCCATGTCTGCGAGGCGTATCTGATCGGTGACGCCGCGCCGCTGTTCGGGCGGCTGCTCGCGGGCAAGGTCCCGCTGCATCAATCGGGCACGCTCGCCGTCGCTGTCGCCCAAGCCGCCGTCGCCGCCCAGCCCGGCGACACCGTACTGCTGTCGCCGGCGTGCGCCTCATTCGATCAGTTCACCGACTATGAAGCGCGGGGGCGCGCCTTCGTCGAGCTTGTGGGGGCCTTGCCATGAAAACCTTGTCGCGCAACAGTCAGTCACCGGTCGGGCGCTGGTTCTGGACGATCGACAAGCTGCTGCTGACGCTGGTGCTGGTGCTGATCGGCTTCGGTGTCATCGCCGTCGCGGCTGCGTCGCCCGCCGCCGCGCATCGTTATTCGGGCGGCTCGCTCCATATCAGCGATCTGTTCTATCTGAAACGCCAGTTGATGTGGGTTGCCGTCGGCATTCCCGTCATGCTCGGCGTCTCGATACTGCCGCCGGTATGGGCAAAGCGGCTGGCAATCGCGGGCACGATCGTGTTCCTGCTGGCGCTGTTCGCGGTACCGTTCCTCGGCGTCGAGAAAAATGGCGCGATCCGCTGGATCGCGCTGCCCGGCTTCGAATTCCAGCCGTCGGAGTTCCTCAAACCGGTGTTCATCGTCACGACCGCGTGGCTGCTCGCGGTGCGCTTCGAGGATGCGACGGTGCCCGTGATGCCGTTGTCGTTCGGGCTGCTGCTGGTGGTCAGTACGTTGCTTATCAAGCAGCCCGACTTCGGCCAGACAGTGTTGTTCTTCGCGGTGTGGATGTGTCAGGCGATGCTGGCGGGGATGAGCGTCACCGTCGTCGCCGCGTTGATCGGCACCGCGGCGGGCGGCATGGGGCTGGCGTATCTGACCTCGGACCACGTCGCGCTGCGCATCGATCACTTCATTAAGGGCACCGGCGACACCTTCCAGATCGACCGCGCGCTCGATTGTTTCATGTCGGGCGGCATGTTCGGCGCGGGCCCGGGCGAGGGCCAGATGAAGTTCCGGCTGCCCGAGGCGCACACCGATTATATCTTCTCGGTGATCGGGGAGGAATTTGGCGCGATCGCCTGCTTCATGGTGGCGCTGCTGTATCTCGCGATCGTCGTGCGCGTGCTGCTCCGCCTGCTCGACGAGGAGGAGCCGTTCGTGTTTCTGGCCGGGGCGGGGCTGGTCGCGCAGTTCGGGCTGCAGGCGGCGATCAACATGGCGGTCAACCTGAAGCTGCTGCCGTCGAAGGGCATGACGCTGCCGTTCATCAGCCACGGCGGCTCGTCGTTCCTCGCGCTATCGATCGGCATGGGGCTGCTGCTCGCGCTGACCCGGCGCAACCCGTATCTGAAGGCGTCGCCGTATGCGTTGCAGGCGCGCGCCGCATGAGTCTGTTTGTCATCGCGGCGGGCGGCACCGGCGGGCATATGGTCCCCGCGTCGGTGCTGGCGGGCGAGTTGACCGCGCGTGGGCACCGTGTCGTGCTGATGAGCGACGCGCGAGGCTTGCGCTTTCCCGGGCTGTTCGACGGCATCGAAACGCGGCTGGTTGCCTCGGCGAGTGTCAGCGGGCGCAACCCGCTCGCGTGGCTGCGCACGCTGAGGATCGTCGCGCGCGGTCGCCGCGAGGCGATCCGCTTCATAGCGGCGGAGAACGCCGCCGCGGTCATCGGCTTTGGCGGCTATCCCGCGGTCCCGGCGCTGCTTGCCGCCTTCGCGCTCGGCCGCCCGGCGATCATGCACGAGCAGAATGCCGTCTTCGGGCGCAGCAACCGCTTGCTTGCCAGCCGCGCCATGCGCATCGCGGCGAGCTTCACCAACACGCGGCGGCTGTCGCCGCGCGATGCGCTCAAGACCGTGGTGATCGGCAATCCGGTGCGCGCCGAGGTCGTCAAGCTCGGCCAGCAGCCGTTCGTGTCGCCGCTTGCGGGGGAGACCTTGCGGCTGCTGATCACCGGCGGCAGCCAGGGTGCTAGTATCCTGTCGAGCGTGGTGCCCGCCGCAATCGAGATGATGACCAGCAAGCGCCGCGCTGGGCTGTCGGTTGTCCACCAGGGCCGCCCCGAGGACCTCGACACCGTGCGTGCCGCTTATGCCGCCGCCGGTGTGCAGGCCGAGGTGGCGAGCTATCTCCCCGATCTCCCCGATCGGATCGCCGCAGCACATCTGGTTATCGCGCGCGCCGGAGCATCGACGATGGCCGAGCTCGCTGTGATCGGCCGTCCGGCGATCCTCGTGCCCTATGCGGCGGCGACCGACGATCATCAGACCGCCAACGCCGAGGAGTTTCTCGCCGCCGGGGCGGGTGCGGCGTTCGCCGAGTCCGACTTCAACCCGCTCGCGCTGACCGCTGCGATAATTGCGATGTCGGTGCCCGAAGCGCTGGCAAATGCCGCGGCGGCCGCTAGGACGGTCGGGCGTCCCGATGCGGGCGCGCGACTCGCCGATCTGGCGGTCGGACTCCTGCCAGCGAACGCACCGTGACCAGCACCGCCAATTTCAGCCGTGAATTCGGCACGATCCATTTCATCGGCATCGGCGGCATCGGCATGTCGGGCATCGCCGAGGTGATGTGCAACCTCGGCTACACCGTGCAGGGCAGCGACGTCGCAGAAGGCTATGTCGTGCAGGGCCTGCGCGACAAGGGCATCACGGTGTCCATCGGCCACGACGCCGACAACCTCGGCGACGCGGCGGTGGTGGTCACCTCGACCGCGATCAAGCGCGGCAACCCCGAGGTCGAGCGCGCCACCGAGCGGCGTATCCCGATCGTCCGCCGCGCCGAGATGCTGGCCGAGCTGATGCGGCTGAAGTCGACCGTCGCTATCGCGGGCACACACGGCAAGACGACGACGACCTCAATGGTCGCGGCGCTGCTCGACGCCGGCGGCTTCGACCCGACGGTGATCAACGGCGGCATCATCAACACCTACGGCTCGAACGCACGGCTCGGCGCGGGCGAGTGGATGGTCGTCGAGGCGGACGAAAGCGACGGCAGCTTCCTGCGCTTGGGCGGCACGATCGGCGTCGTCACCAACATCGATCCCGAGCACCTCGACCACTACGGCGACTTCGAGCGTGTGAAGGACGCGTTCGTCGCCTTCGTCGAGCAGGTGCCGTTCTACGGCGCGGGCATTCTCTGCCTCGATCACCCCGAGGTACAGGCGATGCTGCCGCGCGTCCAGGACCGCCGCATCGTCACCTACGGCTTCGCCGCGCAAGCCGATGTGCGCGGTGAGAATGTCACTCCGGTACCCGGCGGCAACCACTTCGAGGTCGTGCTCCGCGACCGGCTCGGCAACGAGCGGCGCATCACCGACCTGATGTTGCCGATGCCGGGACGGCACAACGTCCAGAACGCGCTTGCTGCGGTCGCTATCGCCGACCAGCTCGGCATCGACGACGCCGCGATCCGCAGCGGCTTCGCGCGCTTCGGTGGCGTCAAGCGGCGTTTCACCAAAGTCGGCGAGACCGGCGGCGTGACGATCATCGACGACTATGGCCACCATCCCGTCGAGATTCGCGCGGTGCTGTCGGCGGCGCGCGAGGGCGCGGCGGGGCGCGTCATCGCGGTCGTCCAGCCGCACCGCTTTACCCGGTTGCAGTCACTGATGAGTGAATTCCAGACCGCGTTCAACGATGCCGATGTGGTACTGGTCGCGCCGGTCTACGCCGCGGGTGAAGCGCCGATCGAGGGCGTCGACAGCGACGCGCTAGCGCTCGGCCTGCGCCGTGCCGGACACCGTTCGGTGCTGACCACGAGCGGAGCGGACGACCTCGCGATGCAACTGGCGGGGTTGATTACGCCGGGCGACATGGTGGTGTGTCTGGGGGCAGGCGACATCACACGCTGGGCGGCCGGGCTAGCGGGCGCGATCGAGGCGGTTCGTGGTGCAGGGTGAAATTATTTCCCATGCACTCGTCGCCCCAGCGCAAGCTGGGGCCCATCGTCGTGCAGCCACGCGCTCTGTGCCTGGCATGGGCCCCAGCTTGCGCTGGGGCGACGGGGTGAATGGCATGAGCATCCCGCAAATCCGCGGCACCTGCACCGCCAACGCCAGCCTCGCCGACTTCATCTGGTTCCGCACCGGCGGCGCTGCCGAGTGGCTCGTTCGCCCCGCTGAAGTCGACGATCTCGCCGCCTTCCTCCGCGAGCTGCCCCCAACTACCCCGCTGTTCCCCATCGGCGTCGGCTCGAACCTCATCGTCCGCGACGGCGGTGTTCCCGGCGTTGTGATCCGCCTGCCGAAGTCGTTCGCCCGCATCAGCGTCGAGGGCAGCTGCGTCCGCGCCGGAGCGGCGGCGATGGGCATCACCGTCGCCAGCGCCGCGCGCGACGCAAGCCTTGCGGGGCTCGAGTTCCTGCGCGGCATCCCCGGCACCATCGGCGGCGCGGTCGCGATGAACGCCGGGGCTTACGGCCGCGATGTCGCCGCGGTGCTGGTCGAGGCGACCGTGGTCGCTCGCGACGGCAGCGTCGTGGTGCTCAGCGCCGCCGAGCTCGGTTTCGAATACCGCTACTCTGCATTGCCCGCCGAGGCCGTGGTCGTCGACGCGCTGTTCGCGTGCAGTCCCGGCGACCGCACCGCCATTGCCGCCGAGATGGACCGCATTGCGGCCGAGCGCGAGGCGTCGCAGCCGCTACGCTCGCGTACCGGCGGCTCGACGTTCAAGAACCCGCCGGGGCACAAGGCATGGGCGCTGATCGACGACGCGGGCTGCCGTGGGCTGCGACGCGGTGGCGCGCAGGTGTCGGAGAAGCACACCAATTTCCTGCTCAACACCGGCGACGCGACGAGCGCCGACATCGAAGCGCTTGGCGAAGACGTCCGCGCGCGAGTGCTGGCACACTCGGGCATCACGCTCGAATGGGAAATCGCCCGGGTGGGTCTTCCCTCTCCCCTCGAGGGAGAGGGACAGGTTACGCCCTTGCGCAACCAAGGTGAGGGAGCACTCTCCGGAAATAGCGCCCCGCTCTCCCTGGCGCGAAAAGTCGCGCCAGTCCCTCCCCCTCATCGGGGGAGGGAGTAGATGCACGTCGCAGTTCTCATGGGCGGCTGGTCGGCCGAGCGCGAGGTGTCGCTGACCAGCGGGCAGGGTATTGCGGCGGCACTAATCCGGCTCGGCCACCGGGTCACCACGATTGACATGGCGCGCGACGTCGCCCAGCGGCTCACCAGTGCCGCGCCCGATGTCGTGTTCAACGCGCTTCACGGCACCCCCGGCGAGGACGGTACGGTCC
>CAXTTR010000121.1:0-8344 GCA_964247215.1 uncultured Sphingomonadaceae bacterium | reverse complement strand
TGCCCGACCCCGACACGCCAGTGAAGACGACTAGCGCGTCGCGCGGCACGTCGATCGCCAGCTTGCCGGTCTCGGTCACCACGGTCTTGCGGCCGTAACCGTTGCGCGTGTTGCCGGCATTGTTGTCGCCGGCCAGATGGTGATCCATCTCCGCGTTCAAGGCACGTTCGGTCAGCGCCTTCTTCAATGAACCGAGCAGGCCGCCCTGCTCAAAGGCCGCGCTGGCTGCACCCCCCGCCAGCCGCTGATCGAGAACCGCATCCGGTATCGCCGGCTCTTGGCGTCCAGACATAATCGGGCTCCTTCTTTCCCATTATGCCCGCCCACGCACGGAATTCTCGACAGTCCCCCTCGACCGCGACCGGCCAGCTCACCCACCCGACTTCCCGTTCCACCGCGACCAGGTCATGCGGACGCCCGCGCCGAGACCCGACGGACCGCCATCGCGCACACCGCCGGACGGCTTCTTCGCCGTGCTCAAGCCGGTTGTCGAACATCTCGCTCAGCGGCCCGATGATGATGCTGCAACGCCCCAGTCGCAGCCGGCAATACCGCGCCTTGCGCGCCTCAGCTGGTAGCTGACCGAACTCGCTGGCACGAACACGATTGCAGCGATCGAGGAGCGTCCGGTGCCAACGATCGCACAGGAGTTTGCAAAACTCAGAGACGCCGCGCAGCAGCTATTCATAGCACCGGGTGTGCCGCTTGCCAGGTTGCTGTTCACTCACCCGTCCGAGCTGCATAGCAAGCGGATCTACGCGAAGCTGCGCGCCGCGGCAGCCCGTTGGCCCACCGGCAGCGAGCCACAGGCCGACCTGCTGAAGAATTTGAGTCATCCGAATTACGTGGGGCGGTGCCGCGTGTCTGCGGGTGTCGGGCCGCTCAACCGAACAACCAGAACGGTTGACCATCAGGCGAAGCCGACACCCGCTCCCGCGGGGCGGTGCGGACTAGACTAAGTATGGAACTCTGTGCAGAGATACGGCCTAATTACGCGGTGCTACCTTCAATGAAACGCAGTGCCGACCTGCCGCTCGAGATCAGACCGGTAATTGCACTCGTCGACGAGTATCCAGCGGGCTACGTCGATAAATGGCATTCGCATTCCCGCTCACAGCTCTGTCTGGCGCGGTCCGGAGTAATGTCACTGACGACAGAGCGGACTAGCTTCGTATTGCCGCCGAACCGTGCAGTCTGGCTGCCTGCTGGGCAAGCGCACCAGGTGACCTGCCTCGGTCCGGTGTCGCTGCAAGTGCTGTATATCGATCCTGCGCTTCCTTCAACGCTGAACGACTGCTGCATGTTCGAGGTGTCGAATCTGGTGCGAGCGCTGATCGACGAAGTGATCAGTTTTGACCCCGCTTACGACGTTGATGGACGCGAAGGCCGCATCGTCGCTCTGACGCTCGAGGAGCTGCAGCGTATGCCGGCACGGCGGCTGCAGGCACCGATGCCGGCGGACCGGCGTCTCCGCCGTGTTTGCGACATCATCCTTGCCGATCCCGCCGACGCGCGTGATCTCGATCAATGGGCGAATGTGGCGGGAATGGCACGGCGTACCCTGACCCGCACCTTCCGGGAAGAAACTGGCATGGGCCTAGCGATGTGGCGTCAGCAGGTCAGGCTTATGGCCGCGCTGTCGCTACTGTCCACCGGGCGCTCGATTACCAATGTTGCTTACGACGTCGGCTACGAGAGCCCAAGTTCGTTCTCGGCGATGTTCCACCGCGTGCTCGGCGTGCCACCGAGTGAATACGCGACGATCTGACGGTAGGATTGGCCCGGCTCGGCTAAATAACAGCCCTGTCTGGCGGGCATGTTGGGCTGTCGTCGGCTATAATAGCTTGCCGCCACGACGGGGTACGCATGAGCAGTCCATTAATCAACTCCGAGATCGCCGAGTTCGTGCGCCGGGTCCAAGCCGATTGGACGAGCCATCCGCCATTTGCGACGTTACCGATCTCCCAGGCGCGCGCCATCGCCGAACAGGTCCGCGAGCCGTGGCGGCAGGGTGGGCCGGTGATGGCGTCGACTGTCGACCTTAGCGTGCCGGTCGAGGGGGGGACGATGCGGGTCCGGCGGCTCGATCCAGGGGTGGCGGCACCGGCACCGGCGCTGATCTATTTGCACGGCGGCGGCTTCATGCTGTTCAGCATCGACACGCATGACCGGCTGATGCGCGAGTATGCGGCCGCTGCCGGGGTCGTGGTACTGGCGGTCGATTACCCGCTGTCGCCCGAAGCGCGCTACCCCATGGCGCTTTGTGCGGTCGTCGCGCTGGTTGACTGGCTCAGGTCCGGCAGCCAGCACGCCGATATCGATGCTGGCCGTCTGGCGATCGGCGGCGACTCCGCCGGCGCGAATCTCGCGCTGGCAGCCGCGCTAAACCTTCGTGACCGCGGCGACGAGCAAGCGCTAAGGGCATTGCTGCTGAACTACGGAGCTTTCGGCGAAAACTGTTCCGATGCAGCAGAGGCGGCCAATGGCGGCCCACAGGCGGTGCTTAACCGCAACGAGGTACGGTTCTACTTCGACAACTACGTTCGGAGCGCTGATGATTTCGCCGACCCCCTCGCCTGCCCTGCCCGGGCTCGGTTCGAGGGGCTGCCGCCAGCCTTCCTGGTCGTGCCCGAACGCGATGTACTCGCCGAACAGAGTATTGCCATGCACGAAACAATGGCAGCGGCCGGCGTTGCCGTGACCAGCAAGCTTTACCCGGGTGCGACGCACAGCTTTCTCGAAGCCATGTCGATCTCGGGGCTCGCACGCGAAGCCATCGCTGACGGTGCTGCATTTCTCCGGGCGCAACTCGGCACCACTGCTAATTAGGCTTCATCGTCGCGAGATAGTCGTCGGCGGTGGTCGGGCCGCGAACGGTCGTGTCAGTGTGCGTTGCAATGAACTTGCGGATCGCGACGAAGAAGTCGGCACCAGACGGCATCCCGAGCTTGTCCCACGCGGCATCGAGGCGCGCTTGCTCGGCTGCCGAATAATGCGCCGGCTGCAGCAGCATGAAGTCCCATTCGGCCCCGTCGCTGTGGACAAAGAGCTCGCGCGGCGCGACGCCGGCCGCGCGATTGACCGCGTCGCAGCGGGCGATGAAGCGCAGGAACGCTTCCTGCTGTCCTGGCGCGATCCGGTATAGCTCGACCTGCTGTGTCGCGACCGGCGGCGCGGCGACGGCCGGGGTGGCAAGCGCCAATAGCAACGCGGTCAGCAATACTTTCATCGGACGGCTCCTTCGGGCAGGTATCGGCGGGGTGCGGCGGGGTCGGCAAACCACGACGGCGGCAAGGCGCGCTTGTCCGGCCACAGTTCGTCAAGTGTCGCTGCATCGTATAGAACGCCGCCCCTCGTAACGGCGAGCGGGTGCCGTAGCGCGGCCAGGTCGCTCGACGGATCGTGATCTAGGACGACGAGGTCGGCGAGCTTGCCGGCTTCGATGCTGCCGAGGTCCGCAGCCCGCCCGATATGCTCGGCCGAGCCGATGGTACCGGCATGGAGCGTCTCGCGCGGGGTCATACCGCCAAGGACGTGCGCTTCGAGTTCCCAGCGCAAGCCGAGCCCGGGTGCCTCGCCGTGCGAACCCATGCCGACCAGCCCGCCGCGGCGCTGCAGTGCGGCCGCATCCGCCGCGATTGCCGGGAAGCGGTACTCGCTCAACGGCCGCCATTGGCGCGCCAGCATCATCTGGTCGATTGCGACCTGCGGCCAGAAGCGGGCGAGCCACGGATCGCCACGCGGATTATCGCGAGCGACAAACCAGTCCTCCGCCGGCGGTCCGCCGTTGGTGATCTGCAGTGTCGTCGTATAGCCGGTCCGGGTCTCCGTCATCAGCCGCATGACGTCCTCGCCGAGCGGCGCGGCGACCAGCGCGTGCTCATTACCCGTGAACCCGTCGATAACCTGCGACAGGTCGAGCTTCATTGCCAGCGCGCCCTCGGTGGTTGGTTGCAGGCCGAGCTCGCGCGCTGCTATCGCCACCCACTGCCGGACTTTGCGGTTGCCGGTCCGGTATTCCTTAATGTTACGCAGGCCGTAGTCGTCGCGGTAACGCCGCAGCACCGCGCGGACTTCGTCGAGCGAGGCGAAGCGCTGCATCGAGAACAGCGCGATGCCGGTCTGGCGCAGACGCGGCCCGGTCATCAGCCCGGCATCAAGCAAATCCTGATAGGCGAGCATGTCGATCGTTAGCGTCGACGGGTCAAAGCTGGTGGTGACACCGGCCGCCAGCCGCGCCCGCAGACTCCAGTCTTCAAGGCCAAGCACATCGCGCCGTACGGTGGCAATGTGATCGTGCACGTCGATCAGTCCGGGGATGATGATCTTGCCCGTCACATCGCGGACAGCTGTATCCGGCGGAACTGCCAGCTGCCCATGCGCACCGATTGCGGCAATGCGGTCGCCGGTAATGAGGATATCGGCGCTATCGATGACTTGGTCACCGGCGGCCATCGTCAGCACGCGCGCGCCCGACAGCAGCAGACTGCCGTGCGGCCGTGCCCGCGGCAGTTCGACCACCGCCGGAAAGTCTTCAGTGCGGCCGGTGTCGGCTGCCCAGCCCGGCTTGTCCGGCGTGTTGAGGACGATGCCGGCGAGGGCGCGGCGGTGAAAGGTCGAGCCGGTCGACCACGTGATGCTACGGCCGCCGTCACCCCACTCGAAATAGTCGGCCCCGCCCGAGGTGACGCGGCGGTGCGCGACACCCGGGGCTGCGAGGTCGAGGCTCGTGACAGGGCCGGACGGCATCGCGACAAGGTGCAGTTGCTGCGCAACCTGCGTGAGGAGCCACTTGCCGTCGGGGCTGATGCGTAGGTCGTCGACCGGGACCGTACCGTCCTGGAAATACCAGCCCGGGCCCTTGACTTGCAGCACCAGCCGCCGCTTGCCGCTGGCCCGGTCGATGGCGTTTAGGCCATCTTCGGCGAGCACATAAACTGTGTTTGGGTCATTGGCGAACTGCGGCCGGCTGCCTAAGACGCCGCGCGCCACGACCCGTGTCGTCCCGCCCCTTGCAGGTATCTCGACCAGCTCACCGTTACGGAGCTTACCATATTCCATGTAAAGCCGCAGTCGGTCCGCCTGCGCCGAACGCACGGCGACAATGCTTCCCCCGTCGGGGGCGAAGACGGGGTAGCTGTAGTATGCGGTTTCCACGCTGATCTTCACCGGGGCCGTCGAGCCGTCGACCGGCGCGACCCAGACCGCGCCGCCGCCGCGTTCGCTCCAGGTTACCCAGGTCAGCCGCGACCCGTCCGGGCTCCAGCTCGGCTGAAAGGCGGGATCGCCAACACCGCCGAACTGCACTGGAGGACGGCCATCAAGCGGCATCAACCATATCCGCCCGAAGGCTGAGAAGGCGAGCCGCCGCCCGCTCGGATCGGCGACCGGTGCCATGATCAGCCGCGCGCGCACCGGGCCGCTGTCCTCGCGAATGTCCTGTCGCGTCGACGGCCCCACGGCGAGATCGACGTCAGCGCTGAACGGCAGCACTGCGGCTGGACTACCATCGAGCGGCACGCGCTCGATACGGCCGGCTCGACTCAGTACGATCGCGCGACCGTCGGGGGTGAAGGTGTAGCGCGGCAGCAAATCCTGCCACGCCGAAGCCCCAAGCTGGTCATGCTCGACCGGAAACGCGATGCGCCGGTCCTCGCCGGTTTCAAGATTGCGTAGCCGCAGCTCGGTCGCGTTCCGCGCGCGGCGCGCGTAGGCGAGCAGCCGTCCGTCGGGCGACAGCGCCGGCCGGAACGCGGCACCGGGATCGAGCGCCTTGCGCGGCCCGTCGGGCTCGGCGACGACGACGGTTTCAGCGCCGGTGCTGATATCACGGCGAATGATCGTCCACTCGCTTGGCGTTTCGAAGTCGAGCGCGCCAACGTGGCGCGCCGCATAGAGATAGCGTCCATCCGGAGACGCGACCGCGCCGAGCGTGCTGCGCCACGCCGCCCGCGGCGCGTCAGCTGTATCGCGGACCGGCACGACTGGGGTTTCGCTGCCGTCGAGGCCATAGCGCCAAAGCTCATAGTTGTTGAGATCTGGGCGGTAGCGGCTGATGTAAAGCGCCTTACCGTCGGCGCTCCATGCGGGCGACGTAAGGATCGTATCGTCGTCGCCGAGGCTGAGCTGGCGCGCACCGCGGCCATCGGGATGCACTAGCCACAGGTTTTCGGTACCCGAGCGGTCGGAAGCGAAGGCGATCCATTTACCGTCGCGTGAAACTGCCGGCTGGGTGTCGAAGCCGAGGCCCGACGTGATCGCCCGCGCCCGGCCCCCGCCCGCTGGCATGACGTACAGATCGCCGAGCATATCGAAGACGATGCTGCGTCCATCGCGCGTGATGTCGAGCGAAAGCCAGGTGCCGGTCGTGGTCGTAAAGTGCAGGTGCCGCGCTGCGGCGAGCGGCAGGGTCTGGCCGGGCGGCTGTCGCGGCCGCGTCGTTGTCTCGGTCGTGACGATCGTTGCCGTGGTCGGCGAAGAAAGCGGCTCCGCTCCCAGTAATGGCGACGCCACAGCGAGAAGCAGCAGGAACATCGCTGGCAGGCGCATCAACTGGCCGTCAATGACGGTAGCCTGGCGGCAGCGGGTCCGCCGCACGCGACGGCGCATAACGATCGCGCAACTCGGTCTGACGGGTTCGCAGCGACATCTCACGGCCGTCGACATAGACCGCAACCGGCGCGCTCGACGGTTCGAGCGGGTCGCCGTCCCAAATGACTAGATCGGCAGGTGCACCTGCCGCGAGCACGCCCGCCAGCGGTGCCGCGCCCCAGATCCGCGCCGGGGCGACCGTAACCGCGCGGAGTGCGGCCGCATATGGAAGGCCGTTTGCCACCGCAATGCCAGCGCCCTCGCGCAAAGCGAGCCCTGCGTCGTAGCTAAGGTAAATTGTGTTGCCTGAGACTGTGAAAGCGATGGCAACTCCGGCCCGGCTCAACATCGCGGCGTTATCAAGCCGCGCCCCGAGCTGGTCGAAGTCCTGAGGCAGACTGGCTTCGGGATCGAGCACGACGGGTATCGCCGCAGCAGCCAGTTCAGCCGCAGCGCGCCAAGCCTCAACACCGCCGACGATGACAACACGGATATGATAGTCGCGGGTGAGACGGATCGCCTGGCGGATGTCGGACTCGCGGTTGGCGGCGATGGCGAGCGGCACCGTCCGCGCCAGCAGCGGGATCAGCGCCGCGGCATCGAGGTGCGAGATCAGCTGGTCGCGCTGTGCCAGGCTCGGCGGCCGTCCGGCGAGAAGTCGCGCTTCATCGAGCGCGTTATGCAGCAAGACCCACTGCGCCCCCCGCGAGCCGCCCGCCCGTTCGAGCGTCGGCTCGCCGACCGTGACGAACACTGCGGCGCGGGCGCGCTCGACGATCTCGCCGCTGGGCAGGAGGTGAATGACCGCGCCGAGGCCGGTGAACGGCGATACCGCCGCACCGCCGGGCATGATCATCGCGCGAGTAAGTCCATCCGCCCGCGCCACTGGTAACTGGACCGAGTTTGGATTGATCGCGTAAGCGACGTCGAACGCCGCACCGAGCGGCCCCGCAGCGACACTTCGGTCGTCGGTATTGGCCTCGCTTGCGACCTCGGCGAGCCCGAGCTGCGTGCCGCCGCTCATCAGCCCCGGCGTGACAGTGCGGCCGTGCGCATCGACGATAGTGGCTTCCGGCGGCGGCGCTCCTCCGGCGATCACCGAGACGATCCGCGCACCGTCGAATATGATGGTGGCATTCTCGACCGGGGCTCCGGTCAGCATCGTCCAAGTGCAGGCATGGACGATCGCCACCGGTGCCGCCGGCGCAGCCATCGGCAGCCATAGCGCGATGAGCAGCCATAGCCGGCTCACGGGCGCGCCATTGTCGGGCGGCCGAGCGCGAAGTCCGATCGCGGCTGCCGTGCCGGGTCGTGCCGGTCATAGGCGACCGCGCCGTCGATCAACACGACATCGGCGTGCGTGTAGACGCTGAACGGGTTGCCCGACCACAGCACGAGGTCAGCGTTCATTCCCGGTGCGATCGTTCCGATGCTGTCGGCGAGTCCGAGCGCGACAGCGGGATTGTGTGTCACCCAGGCGATGACGGCCTCGGGCGGCAGCGTCAGACCGGCACGGCGTCCGGCAGCAGCGGCCTTGGCGGCTTCGAGCGCCAGCCGCGCGCCGATCGCGGGCGAGTCCGAGTGCATCGCCGTGCAGATGCCCGCCGCCGACAGGAACGCCGCATTCTCGCGGATACCGTCGAGCGCCTCCATCTTGAAGCCCCACCAGTCGGGCCAAACGGCGGCGCAAATGCCCTCAGCGCGAAGCAGCGGCGTGATTTTGTAGGCCTCCACCGCATGATGGAAGCTGGCG
>CAXTTR010000120.1:0-8412 GCA_964247215.1 uncultured Sphingomonadaceae bacterium | reverse complement strand
AAGCTCTTCGTGAAATCGATTTGAGAGGGGTCACGTAGACAGGGCTGATGACTGGCCGCAGGGCTTCGAGGGCAGCGGCCTCGCTCAACAGACCTACTATCTTCTTGCTCCAATCATGGTCCGACTCCCGCCATTACAGGATACCCTGACAAGTATTCAGCACGGAGAAGCACGCACGGTGCAGTGTCATCGATGCGGCGGCAATGGGGAGCACGGCCGCATCACGCGGCTGCCCTGCGGGAATCCCAGGCATCGAGCGCGCCCGTGATTGCTCCCTGCATGGCTTCGAGCGGCACGCCGTCGCGCGCCTGCACAGCGAAGCCGACCAGCAATCCATCGAACAAAGTCGTCAACGCATCCACGTCCGTGTCGGCGCGGAGCTCCCCGGCGGCAACCGCGCCCTCGACCCTAGCGCGGACCGCCGCGCGATTGCAGCGACGTTCAGAAGCGAGGCTTTCCTCCAGACCGGCGCTCTCGGGCGACCAGGCGGCGGCCGACAGCGCAACCAGGCAGCCCGGCGGGTGACTCGAATCCGTTTGCATGCCGGCCGAGCCCCGGAGCGTGCGCTCCAGCGCATCGCGCGAAGAAAGGGCAAGGTCGGAGAGAGGCGCGATCACCTGCCCGTACGTGGCGTTGTAGCGCGCTACCGCCTCGCGGAAGAGCGCCTCCTTCGACCCGAATGCGGCATAGAAGCTCGCGGAGGACAGTCCGCCCATCGCCTGCTTCACCCGGTCGATCGAGGTCGCCTCATAACCGTGTTTCCAGAACAGCCGCATTCCGGCGTCCAGCGCTTGTTCGCGGTCGAAACCGCGCGGGCGTCCCGTCCGGGGCATCCCAAACTCCTTCTAATCGACAAGTCTGAACTAGTCAGTCCAGAAGTGTTTGACAAGGACGTCCACAGGCTTAGATTAAAGATCGGCCGGTCCCGAATGCATTGGTCCCGAGTCGGCATTGACCGCTCCGGTGACGGGTAGCGCGTTCGACCTCGCCCTAGAGGCAGCCAGCCGATGGAGGCTATCGATGCTCAAGAAGCTGTCGAAGCGCCTTGCTCTGATGCTCGCGTTGCTGGCTGCCAGCCCTGCGCTGGCCCAGATCGATGAGTTCCCCGTGCCGGCGGGTTTCCGGAGAGCGTTTCGCGAAGTGGACGGAGTTAGGCTTCATTACGTCATCGGCGGGCGCGGGCCATTGGTGTTGCTCGTGCACGGCTTCGGGCAAAGCTGGTATGAATAGCGGCAGTTGATGCCGTTGCTCGCTGGCGATCACATGGTGGTCGCGGTCGATCTGCCCGGCCTCGGCCAATCAGAGCCGCCACGATCCTATGCGGGGCAGGATGTCTCCGCGCTCATCTATCAGTTCGCCGAGAGCCTCAGCCCCAGACCGAGCGCACCGTCGAGGCTACCTGGCAACGTATCGGACAGCTGCTCGAAGCCTTCCCACCACACGAATGCGCCAACTATCTCAGAAACTCAAGCTACGCTTCGATGTAAACAGGACAGACTCTAGCGGAGCCGGGCGGATCAACGATATTGAGGTTAGTGCCGGGGACTGTATCGCTATCGACCAGCACGGCCGGGTCAACGCAGTCGCCGGGCGCGGACTGGCTTATCGCCCATGCCGGTGCAGATGCTACGGCGGATCTTGTAACCTCGGTCCAGTAGAGCGCTCGGAACCGCTTACCGCGCGCGATCAGCCGCGAGCCTGTTGCCGAACCACTTCGCCAGCTTGGCATAGACCGCTTGCGATTCGGGTAAATTGGGGTCGGCGTAGAAATAGTGCGGCAGCCCGTCCCAGATAGCGAGTTCGTGCGGCACGCCTGCCTCGTCGAGCTTGCGGTCGGTGTGAACGGCTGCACTCAACGCGAAGTCACGCGTCGACGTCAGCTGCAGCGTCGGCGGAAACTGCGCCAGCACCGCCGGCGTCCACACCGGCGCGACCAGCGGGTCGCGTATGTCGGCGTGCTCGAAATAGACGACATCGGCGACGGTACGCTTGGGCCCGTCGCCGCCCCAGCGCGCAGCGCCGACGGCGGGGAAGGCAAGATAGCTGCTGTCGCCGCCCGCCCAGCCGCTCGCCGAAGCCGACACGATGGCGATCGCACCGGGGCGCGGCAGGCTGACATGCTGAAACCACGCCACCGCTTCGGCGGTCAGTACACCGCCTGCAGACGCGCCGAAAATGCCGATCTGCTCGGGGCGGTAGCGCTTGAGTAATTCGCGGTAGACTATCGCGACGTCCTCGCTCGCGGCGGGAAAGCGGTATTCGGGGCCTTGGCGGTAGTCGACCGCAACGACGGTGATACCGCCGACGCCCGCGACCGGGATCGATTCGATCTGGCCGCAGGTGCGTGGACACCCGGTGAACGCGCCGCCGTGCAGCTCGATTAGGATACGATGTGCATTTTCCAGCCTTGGACCGCCGGCGGGCGTGATTACCTCGGTATAGACACCGCCCATCATCGTCGGCGTGATTGTCACCGGCCACAGCGCGCGCATCCGTGCGATCTTCGGCGCAAGCGTCGCCGCGTCGTGCGCGCGGGAAGCTTTGTAGTCCCCGTCAGTGATCTTGGGTTCTGGCGGCTTGCGCGCATCGGTAACGAAGGCGCGCCGCGCTGCGTCGCTGGCGAATTCTGAATACGGTAGGCTCAGCGACGGCATCGCGACCGCGCCGTCGCTGGCGATCGCCGCGTTGCCGCTTGGTTGCGCCAAAGCAGGCGATGCTGCGGCGAGCATTACCGTTAACGCAGTAAGGAATTGCGAGACACGGCGCATGAGCTTGCCTTTGTTGAAGCCGACTATCGCCGGGTTCAGCCAGCGTCAGAGTGACTACCCTCGTGCGCGTCGTTGAACACCGTCGCAGGCGTCCGCGATCCCGGCGGACCACGGTCGCGTAGAAGCCGCAGCGCCTGCTCCGCCGCGTCGGTCATGTACGCCGGGCGCGGACCATTGAGCAGTCCGAAGGCTAGCGCCTTGCTGCGCGGGTCCCAGAATGTCGCGAGGTGATCCGCCGTCGCTACGACCGCCGCTTCTGAGCCAAGCGCGGCGAAATTGCGCATGATATGATCGGCCATATACGCCAGCCGCTCGGTCGTCGACATCATGCGCGTGTAGTTCCGGTCATACAGTCGCACGTCATTCCGCTGCCACCGGCAGCTCGATCCGGCGGCTGTGCGCGGCCTGCGCCTCGTACGCCTGCTGCCACTCCGACGGACCATTCGACGGCGACACCTGCACCGCGGTGACCTTGTACTCGGGGCAGTTAGTGGCCCAATCCGAATAGTCGGTGGTAATCACATTGGCCTGCGTCGTCGGGTGGTGGAAGGTCGTGTACACCACCCCCGGTGCAACCCGCGGCGTGACTTGCGCGCGCAATGTCGTCTCGCCCGCACGGCTGCGCAGCGTCACCCATTGGCCGTCGTGCAGTCCGCGGTTCTCGGCATCGTGCGGGTGTATTTCGAGCACATCCTCGGGATGCCAGACGACGTTATCGGTCCGCCGCGTCTGCGCGCCGACGTTATAGTGGCTCAAGATACGCCCGGTGGTCAGCAGCAGCGGGAACCGTGGCCCGGTCTTCTCGTCGGTCGGCACATAATCAGTAACGACAAAGTGCCCCTTGCCGCCCGCGAACGCGTCGATGTGCATCATCGGCGTTCCCGCGGGAGCCGCCTCGGTCGCAGGCCATTGCAGCGAGCCATGCTCGTCGAGCGCGGCGTAGCTGACGCGCGCGAACGTCGGTGTCAGCGCCGCGACCTCGTCCATGATCTCCGACGGGTGGGTATAATTCCAGCCTAACCCGAGTTCGTTCGCAACCAGCTGGACGATCTCCCAGTCGCCATAGCCGTTCTTCGGCTCCATCACCTTGCGGATGCGCTGGATGCGACGCTCGGCATTGGTGAAGGTGCCGTCCTTCTCGAGGAACGTGGAGCCAGGCAGGAAGACGTGCGCGTAGTTCGCGGTCTCGTTTAAGAACAGGTCCTGGACGACGACGCACTCCATCGCCGCCAGCCCCGCCGCGACATGCTGCGTGTTGGGATCGGACTGCAGAATGTCCTCGCCCTGGACGAACAGCGCCTTGAACTCGCCGTCGACAGCAGCGTCGAGCATGTTGGGGATGCGCAGGCCCGGCTCGGGATCGAGCGTGACGTTCCACGCGGCCTCGAACAGCCCGCGCGCTTCGGGGTCGCTGACGTGCCGATAACCGGAGAATTCATGCGGGAAGCTGCCCATGTCGCAGGCGCCCTGAACGTTGTTCTGGCCCCGCAGCGGGTTGACCCCGGTGCCTTCGCGGCCGACGTTGCCGGTCGCCATTGCGAGATTTGCGATCGCCATCACCGTCGACGAGCCCTGGCTGTGCTCGGTGACGCCGAGCCCGTAATAGATCGCTGCGTTACCGCCGGTCGCGTACAGGCGAGCCGCCGCGCGCAGCTCGCTCGCGGGCACGCGGGTCAGCGCTTCGGTCGCTTCGGGCGAGCGCTCGGGCTGCGACACGAACGCCGCCCAATCGGCGAACTCGTCGAGCTCGCAGCGCGCCCGGATGTACTCCTCGTCGATTAGCGCCTCGCTGACGATGACGTGCGCCATCGCGGTGAGCACCGCGACGTTGGTGCCGGGGCGCAGCGCGAGGTGATGGTCGGCGTCGATGTGCGGCGTGTGGACGAGATCGATCCGCCGCGGGTCGACGACGATCAGCCGCGCGCCTTGGCGCAGCCGCTGTTTCATGCGGCTGGCGAACACCGGATGCCCGTCGGTCGGGTTGGCCCCGATAACCAGCATGACGTCGGCGTGCATGACGCTGTCGAAATCCTGCGTACCCGCGGATGTGCCGAAGGTGGTCTTCAGGCCATAACCCGTCGGCGAATGACAGACGCGGGCGCAGGTATCGACGTTGTTGTTGCCGAAGCCCTGCCGGATCAGCTTCTGGACGAGGAAGGTCTCCTCGTTGGTGCAGCGCGACGAGGTGATGCCGCCAACCGCGCGCGTGCCGTACTTCGCCTCGATGCGGCGGAACTCGGCTGCGGTATAGGCAATCGCCTCGCCCCAGCTGACCTCGCGCCACGGCTCGGCGACGCTCGACCGGATCATCGGGTTGAGGACGCGCTCGCGGTGGTTGGCATAGCCCCAGGCGAAGCGTCCCTTGACGCAGCTGTGGCCGCGGTTGGCCTTGCCGTCCTTGTACGGCACCATCCGCACCAGCTCTTGCCCACGCATTTCGGCGCGGAAGCTGCAGCCGACACCGCAATAGGCGCAGGTTGTGACGACGGCGCGGTCGGGCGTGCCGATCTCGATCACCTTCTTTTCCTGCAGCGCCGAGGTCGGGCAGGCCTGGACGCACGCGCCGCACGAGACGCACTCGGAGGAGAGGAAGTCCTGCTTCTGGCTGGCGCTGACGGCGGACGCGAAGCCGCGGTCGTCGATGGTCAGCGCGAAGGTGCCCTGCACCTCGTCGCAGGCGCGGACGCAGCGCGAGCAGACGATGCACTTGGTCGAATCGAAGTCGAAATACGGGTTCGACTCGTCCTTGCAGGCGTCGAGATGGTTCGCGCCCTCATAGCCGTAGCGGACGTCGCGTAGCCCGACGGCGCCCGCCTGCTCCTGCAGCTCGCAATCGCCGTTCGCCGGGCAGGTCAGGCAGTCGAGCGGGTGGTCGGAGATGTACAGCTCCATGACACCGCGGCGCAGCTGCGCGAGTTTCGGCGTCTGGGTACGGACGATCATGTTCGCCGCAACCGGCGTCGTGCACGAGGCGGGGTAACCGTTCCGCCCCTCGATTTCGACAAGGCACAGACGGCACGAGCCGAAGGCTTCAAGGTTGTCAGTCGCGCACAGCTTGGGGATCGTCGTGCCGAGCAGCGCCGCGGCGCGCATCACCGAGGTGCCTGCGGGAACCTCGATCGTCTGGCCGTCGATCTTAAGCGAGACCATGACCTGCGACGCCGCCGGACCGGTCACTGCCGGGGTACCGAGATCGAGTTCACCGAGCCAAGCCATTGAGTTTACTCCGCCGCCAGCGGGAATGGTGCGCTTAGCGGCACCATTCCGAAATCTTCGGGAAAATAGTCGAGCGCGCTCAGCACCGGGTATGGCGTGAAGCCGCCGAGCGCGCACAGCGAACCGTGCTTCATCGTCTCGCACAGGTCGCGCAGCAGTTCGACCTCCTGCACCGGCGAACGCGGCACCGACCGCGCGTTACGGATCTGCGGCATCGCTTCGAGCGCGCCTGCTGCACGCCCGCCCGCGACGATCCGGTCGATGACCTCGACCCCGCGCGTCGAGCCGATCCGGCACGGCGTGCACTTGCCGCAGCTCTCGACCGCGCAGAATTCCATCGCGAAGCGCGCCATGTGCGCCATATCGACGGTGTCGTCGAATACCGTGATCCCGGCGTGGCCGATCAGGCCGCCCGCCGCGGTGAAGCTTTCATAGTCGAACGGTACATGGAACATCGACGGCGGGAAGTACGCGCCGAGCGGCCCGCCGACCTGCACGGCGCGCACCGGCCGCCCGCTCTCGGTGCCGCCGCCGATGTCATACACCAGCTCGCCGAGCGTAATGCCGAAGCCGATCTCGAACAGCCCGCCGTTCCGGACATTGCCCGCGAGTTGCACCGGCATGGTGCCGCGCGAGCGCCCAAAGCCGACCTCGCGGTAACGCTCGGGCCCTTCGGCAAGGATGAACGGCACGGCGGCGAGGCTCAGCACATTGTTGATCACGGTCGGCTTGCCGAACAGGCCGTGGTGCGCGGGCAGCGGCGGCTTGGCGCGGACCTGGCCGCGCTTGCCCTCGATCGAGTCGAGCAGCGCGGTTTCCTCGCCGCAGACATACGCGCCCGCGCCGACGCGGACCTCAAGCGCGAACGGCGCGACGAGCGCAGCCGAGCGGCGGATCGCCTCCTGCATGACGCCGATCGCAAACGGATATTCCGAGCGGATGTAAATATAGCCGTAGCGCGCACTGGTGGCGTGCCCGGCGATCGCCATGCCTTCGACCAGGCAATACGGGTCGCCCTCCATCAGCATGCGGTCAGCGAAGGTGCCGCTGTCGCCCTCGTCGGCATTGCAGACGATATACTTGGGGCCGCCCGGCGCGAGCAGCACGGTGTCCCACTTGATCCCGGTCGGGAACCCTGCGCCGCCGCGCCCGCGCAGCCCCGACAGCTTGACCGCGTCGACCACAGCTTGTGGGGTCATCGCACGCGCCGCGTCGAGCCCGGCCCAGCCGCCGTGCGCGCGGTAGTCATCGAGGCTGAGCGGGTCGGTGATGCCGCAGCGGGCGAAGGTGAAGCGCTGCTGCTTTGCGAAAAATGGCAGCGCGGCAACGTCACCGAGCCGGTTCGGGTGGCTGCCGTCAAGCACCGCGGCAGCGTCGGCGGCGTCGACCGGGCCGTAGCCGATGCGGCCCTGAGGCGTCTCGACCTCGACCAGCGGCTCGATGCGGACGAGCCCGCGGCTGCCGTTGCGCACGACCTCGGCCCCGAGCCGCGTCAGCGCCGCGGCAACCTCGTCGGCCCCGAGCGCGACGGCCGCCATGTCGCCGGGGACGAAGACTCGCGTCATGCGCCGACTGCCTCGGCAATACGTTCGATGCGCGCGGCATCGATGCGCGCTACCGGCCGCCCGTCAACCAGCGCGTTCGGACCGGTCGGGCATAGGCCGAGGCAGTACACCGCTTCGAGGCTGACCTGCCCGTCGCGCCGTGTCTCGCCCATCGCCAGCCCGAGCCGCGCCGCCAGCGCTGCCTCAATCAGCGCGCCGCCGCGCGACTTGCAAGCCTCCGCGCGGCACAGCTTGACGACGTGCGCACCGGGCGGCGCGCGGCGGAAGTCGTGGTAGAAGGTGATAACGCCGTGGACCTCGGCACGGCTGAGGTTGAGCGCGGCGGCGATGTACGGCACCGCCTCGTCGGGGACGTAGCCGAGCTCTTCCTGGATGGCGTGCAGCAACGGCAGCAGCGACGCCTGTGCACCGGGCAGCTTCGCCACCTCGTGCTGGACAAACGCCTCGACACTCCCCGAACTCAAATTACACCTCATTCTGTGCCGCGGGAGCTTCGCTCTCTTGACCAGCCAACGCACAAATCTCGCCGTCGGCTAGCCCTAAGCGGCGAATAGCATCGATTGCACAACATGCTTGCACGACACCGACGATGCCCGCAAGAAGGATCCGCGAAAACGGCACAAGAAGTGCATACCGCATTGGGAGGATCAATGGCAACGATCGGCGCTGACACATCGGGCAGCGGCAACACCACCGTCGGCGGCTTGCTGGCGCGCGAGCGGACGGTCGCCAAGACAGGGTATAACCGCTGGCTGCTACCGCCATGCGCGCTGGCGATTCATCTGTGCATCGGCATGGCGTACGGGTTCAGCGTCTTCTGGCTGCCGCTGTCGCGCGCCATCGGCATCAAGGACCCGGTTGTC